>CAWULH010000011.1:0-17219 GCA_963923215.1 uncultured bacterium | reverse complement strand
CGTCGTAATCGAGTAAATGCTTTTGTGAAATCCTCAATTGCACTTACTAGCGCACAACAGGAGAAGCTCGCTTCTTCTCTAACAAAAAAGATTGGACAGAGTGTTCATTTAAATATCGATATTGATAAGTCCCTCATTGGTGGAATATCAGTTCGATTTGGCGATGAAGTAATTGACGGAACTATTAAAAATAGATTGGCAGAGGCGAGCCGCACGCTCGTTTCTTAAAGAGAGAGAGAAAGAAAAATGGCTGAACTAACCATCAAGCCGGAAGAGATCCGCGATGCGCTTGCAAAGCACGTTGCTTCTTATAATCCTGGCGCAGCTGCTCGCGATGAAATCGGAACTGTTACTGAGGCAGGTGATGGCATCGCACGTGTTGAAGGTTTACCTTCAACGATGACAAACGAACTTTTGAAGTTTGAGAACGGGACACTTGGTCTTGCACTTAACCTCGACGTGCGTGAGGTCGGTGTTGTTATCCTCGGTGATTTCGCAGGAATTGAAGAAGGAACAACTGTTCGTCGTACTGGAGAAATTCTCTCTGTTCCAGTTGGCGATGGATTCCTAGGACGCGTAGTTGATCCACTTGGTCGCCCAATTGATGGCAAGGGCGAGATCAAGGCTGAAACAACTCGTGCACTTGAATTACAGGCCCCAACAGTTGTGCAACGTCAGCCAGTTAAAGAGCCGTTGCAAACTGGTATCAAAGCTATTGATGCGATGACTGCGATTGGTCGCGGACAACGTCAGTTGATCATTGGTGACCGTCAGACTGGTAAGACAGCGATTGCGATTGACACAATTATTAATCAACGCGATAACTGGAAATCAGGCGATCCAAAGAAGCAAGTTAAATGTATTTATGTTGCTATTGGCCAGAAGGGTTCAACGATTGCATCTGTTAAAGGTGCATTGGAAGAAGCTGGCGCAATGGAGTACACAACAATTGTTGCATCTCCTGCATCAGATCCAGCCGGTTTCAAGTATCTTGCTCCATATACTGGTTCTGCAATTGGTCAGCACTGGATGTACAAGGGACAGCATGTCCTAATTATTTTTGATGATCTTTCAAAGCAAGCTGAGGCGTATCGTTCAGTTTCGCTTCTTCTACGTCGTCCACCGGGCCGTGAGGCTTATCCTGGTGACGTTTTCTATTTACACTCACGTCTACTAGAACGCTGCGCGAAGCTTTCAGATGAATTAGGTGGCGGTTCAATGACTGGCCTTCCAATTATTGAAACAAAAGGTAATGACGTTTCAGCGTTCATTCCTACAAACGTTATTTCAATTACAGATGGACAGTGCTTCCTTGAGACTGATCTATTTAACGCAGGCGTTCGCCCAGCGATTAACGTAGGTATCTCTGTTTCTCGTGTTGGTGGTTCTGCACAGACCAAGGCGATTAAGAAAATTGCTGGTCGTCTCCGTCTTGACTTAGCTCAGTATCGTGAACTTGAAGCATTCGCAGCTTTTGGTTCGGATCTAGATGCTGCTTCGAAGGCACAACTTGAACGCGGTGCCCGTATGGTTGAACTTCTAAAGCAGGGTCAATATTCACCATACTCAGTTGAGCGCCAAGCCGCATCGATCTGGGCTGGTACAACTGGAAAGATGGATTCAATTCCAGTTGCTGATATCCGGCGCTTTGAAGCAGAGTTCCTTGATTACATTGGACGCGAGAAGCCACAGATTTTCTCTGTGATTGCAGAAACTCGTGATCTAAATGATGACACTGTTAAAGCACTCGAAGAGGCAGTTACAACATTTAAGACACAGTTCAAATCTTCTGCACCAGCTCCAGTAAATGAAGCCAAGGCAGAGGCTCTTGAAGGTGAAGGTAGCGAAGCAATCACTCGTCAGGTACCGGCAAAGAAGTAAATAAATGGGTGCACAGTTACGCGTATATCGCCGACGGATTCGTTCCGTTAAGGCGACGAAGAAGATTACGAAGGCGATGGAATTGATCTCTGCCTCTCGTATTGTTAAGGCACAGCAACGTGTTGCTGCTTCTTCGCCATACGCAAATGAGTTAACTCGAGCTGTAACTGCGGTTGCGACTTTCTCATCAACTAATCATCCACTTACAACACCTTCTGAAACACCACGTCGCGCTGCAGTTTTAATTATTTCTGCTGATCGTGGAATGGCTGGTGCTTATTCAAATGCTGCAATTAAAGAGGGCGATCAATTAATTCAGGCACTTCGCGAGCGGAATCTTGCAACAGATGTTTATTTAATTGGACGTAAGGCTGTGAATTTCTATAAGTTCCGTGGCCGAGCAATTGCTGACTCATGGACCGGCTTCTCAGATAATCCAACTTATGCAAAGGCTAAAGAAGTATCAGATAAATTGATTGAGGCATTTATTGCCGATTCAGCAACCGATCCTCGCGGAGTTGATGAATTACATATTGTTTACACTCAATTTAAATCAATGATTACTCAGACTCCAGATGCAAGACGTATGTTGCCACTTGAGGTTGTGGAGTCAGAAGTAAAGACTGGCTTAATGCCAATGTATGAATTCGAACCGAACGCTGGGGAAGTATTAAATGCACTTCTTCCTCGTTACGTTGAGGCTCGAGTATTTAATGCGCTACTTCAATCTGCGGCTTCTGAGCACGCAGCGCGTCGTCGCGCAATGAAATCAGCAACTGATAATGCTGATGAATTAATAAAGTCACTAACACGTCTTGCTAATGCTGCTCGTCAGGCAGAAATTACGCAAGAAATTTCAGAAATCGTGGGCGGCGCAGATGCGTTGGCCTCAGCAAGCGCAGGGAGCGAATAATGTCAGAGGCAAAAAAGGGAACTGGACGCGTAGCACGCGTTATCGGACCAGTGGTGGATATTGAGTTTCCATCTGATTCGATGCCGGAAATTTTCAACGCGCTACACGTTGATATTGAGTTAGGTGGCCAGAAGCGCACACTTACGTTAGAGGTCGCACAGCACATCGGCGACAACTTGGTACGTGCGATTTCAATGCAACCTACCGACGGAATGGTACGTGGTTCAACAGTTAGTGATACTGGTGCTGCGATTAGCGTGCCAGTTGGCGATGTAACTAAGGGACACGTATTTAATACATTAGGTGAATCGCTAGATGTTCCAACATCTTCGCTCCAGGTTAAGGAACGCTGGCCAATTCACCGTAATGCACCTGCATTCGATCAACTTGAATCAAAGACTGAGATGTTCGAAACTGGTATCAAAGTTATTGATCTTCTAACACCTTACGTTCGTGGTGGAAAGATTGGTCTATTCGGCGGTGCTGGTGTTGGTAAGACAGTTCTTATTCAGGAAATGATTTACCGTGTAGCTGAAAACTTTGGTGGTGTATCGGTATTCGCTGGTGTTGGTGAGCGTACTCGTGAAGGAAATGACCTTTTCCTTGAAATGACAGAGACTGGCGTTATTAATAAGACTGCATTGGTCTTCGGCCAAATGGATGAGCCACCTGGAACACGTCTCCGTGTTGCTCTCTCAGCACTAACAATGGCCGAGTATTTCCGTGATGTTCAGAAGCAGGACGTATTGTTATTCATCGACAATATCTTCCGCTTTACTCAAGCAGGTTCTGAAGTATCAACACTTCTTGGACGTATGCCTTCTGCGGTGGGATACCAACCAACTCTTGCTGATGAGATGGGACAGTTGCAGGAGCGCATTACTTCGACTCGTGGTCACTCAATTACATCAATGCAGGCAATTTATGTTCCTGCTGATGACATTACTGACCCTGCTCCGCACACAACCTTCGCTCACTTAGATGCGACAACAGTTCTATCTCGTCCGATTTCAGAGCTTGGTATTTATCCGGCTGTGGATCCACTTGATTCAACTTCGCGTATCTTGGATCCGCGCTACATTGGCGAGCACCACTTCCGTGTTGCTAACCGTGTTAAGCAGATCTTGCAGCGTTATAAGGATTTACAAGACATAATTGCGATTCTTGGTATTGATGAATTGTCGGAAGAAGATCGCATTCTTGTTGGTCGCGCACGTCGTATCCAACGTTTCTTGTCACAGAATACTTTCGTAGCAAAGGTCTTCACTGGTATCGATGGTTCATTCGTTCCACTGTCAGAAACAATCGCTGCATTTGAAGCGCTTGCAGATGGTAAGTATGACCATGTTCCAGAGCAGGCATTCTTTATGTGTGGTGGCCTAGATGATGTAGAACGTAAGGCTGCAGAGTTGGCTAAGGCATAAAAATGTCAGTGTTAACCGTCGAGGTAGTCTCACCTGAAAAGCGTGTCTGGTCGGGAGAGGCCACAATGGTCTCAACTCGCACCTTAGAAGGCGATATCGGTGTACTTCCTAACCATGCACCTTTACTTGGTGTATTGGTCGACGGAAAGGTAGTAATTAAGGGCGCAGATGGATCCACTCATGAGTTTGCCGTAAATGGTGGATTCATCTCCGTTGCAAATAATAGAGTTTCGATTCTTTCCGAAGGCGAAAATTAATCTCTTGTAATTTTTGCGCCGAGGGCAATTAAATCTTCGGCAAATCCAGGATAACCACGGTCGATATGGAATGCATCTTCGACAATCGTCACACCATCACTAACTAGTCCTGCTAATACCAATCCTGCACCAGCACGGATATCAGTTGCCTGAACTGGTGCACCTGATAATTTTTCAATTCCATGAATTGCAGCATGATGTCCATCAACATGAATTTCGGCGCCAAGTCGTAGTAATTCATTAACAAACATAAATCGGCCCTCAAAGACATTCTCTGTAACAATTGAATTTCCTTGCGCAATTGCATTCATAGTAATTACAAAGGGTTGTAAATCAGTTGCAAATCCAGGGTAGGGAAGTGTCGCTACATCCACTGCATTTGGGCGCCTATCCATTTTTACGCGAAAACCATCAGCGGTGGTGGTCACCACTGCTCCTGCTTCAACTATTTTTTCAAGAGGAAGTTCTAGATGTGCAGGATTACCGCCTTTAATTGTTATATCGCCTTGAGTGATTGCAGCAGCAAAAGCCCAAGTTCCAGCAACAATTCGATCAGGTAGGGTCGAATGGGTAGCGGGTTTTAATTCCTTAACACCAGTAATTTTTATTGTTGGTGATCCCAATCCCTCAATTTTTCCACCCATAGCATTTAAAAATTCGCCCAGGTCAACTACATCCGGTTCACGCGCGGCATTATCAATTGTTGTTACACCCTCGGCAAGTACTGCTGCTGTCATGAGGTTTTCCGTTGCTCCGACACTTGGAAAATCCAAAGTTACATTTGCACCAACTAGACCATTTGGTGCTTCTGCAATTATGTATCCATGTTCTAAATGAATCCGTGCTCCCAGTAATTCCAAACCTTTGATGTGGTAATCAAGACCTCGCGAACCAATCGCATCTCCGCCTGGCAGGGCAACCTCGACAATCTTTAACCTTGCAAGAAGTGGTCCTAGAACATTTATAGAGGCACGCATTTTTCTAACCAAGTCGTAATCTGCGCGATGACCAGGTTTACTAGGTACATCGACTGTCAGAGTTAGATCAGATTCGCTATATTCACATTTGCATCCAAGGCGAGTTAATAATTCTTCCATTATGTGAACATCAGCAATATTTGGAACATTAAGTATTTTGCTTCGACCTTCTGCAAGAAGCGTTGCCGCCATTAATTTAAGAGCTGAATTTTTGGCACCAGCAATGGTTACTTCACCTACTAGGCTGGCACCACCGGTAACGCGAAATGTTCCTTGCACCGGCTAATGGTAATCAATGAGTTGGTGTTGCACTCCCAGATGGGGTAGGCGTGTAGGTATTGCTTGATATCCCCTCAGGTTTATCTGTTGCCCAGCATCGCGCTGTTATTCCACTGACAGTGACGCCTTGTTGAATTGGTTCAGTGCTTTTCAGTAAAACCGCAATTATTTTCTTTGGTTTTGAGCCATTTGCTACTGTCTTTAGAGTTCCAAGAGTTTCTTTAATAGTTGAATTATTTTTACCGGGTCCTGTGACCATTGAATCAATTTGCCACCAATTACATCCTGATTCAGAAGCAAGGAATACTGCTCCGCAAGTAAATTTCTCACAATCTTTAAGTCCAATAGTTATATCTAGGGAACCTGAGGCATAACTTTTCAATTCTTCGGCACTTGGGATTTTGGCGTAGACAAGGCCGCTATTTGTGAAATTGGCAGGAGGCCACTTAGGTGCTGGAGAAGGTAAAGGTTTTACCTGTTTTCTTACATATCTCTTATATGTTTTCTTAGATGTAGCTTTCTTTGAAATTGAACTCCCAGAAGTTTTTACTGTGGGAGACGGAGTGGAAGTAGCAGCATAAGAAATATCAGATACTAAAGAAAAAATAAGTACCAGAATCCATAATCTTCTCATTCTTTATTCCATTTAAATTTTCGTAGCGCAAATGCTGTTCCAAGAATCAGCCAGATCATTAAGACGCCATAAGTTCGCCCTATTTCCCAACTATGTGCGGCTTCTTGGGCGGCAAAAGAATCAGGTAAAAAGACGGAACGCATTCCTTGTGTTAACCACTTTAATGGGAATATCGCCGCGAATTGTTGCATCCAATGAGGCAAAGTTGTGAATACAAAGAATACTCCTGAAAAGAATTGAAGGATGATAACAATTGGAGAGACGACGGCTGATGCCCCTTTGCCCGTCTTTGGTACCGCTGAAAAAGCGATTCCCAAAATAGTCGCAGTCAAAGTTCCTAGGAGAGTGAGAATTACCAATCTAATCCATTTTTCAGGGGTGCTTGGAAGATGTAAGTGAAATAGTGTAATTCCAAATATAAGTAACAAAATAATCTGCACAAACATAGAAAACACAACGGAGATGATCTTTCCGATGAAGTATGAAGAGAGCGACATTGGAGTACCACGTAGCCGCTTTAAAGTTCCAAAATCCCGCTCAATCGGAATCATTATTGCAAGTTGTTGAAATCCTGTATTTACAAGGGCGGAGGCAATCATTCCAGCCAAGAAGTACTGGCTAAAACTAACTTCATTAGAGACTTTCCCTTTAAAGACCGAACCAAAAATAAATAGAAGTAATACCGGGAAAAGCAATGTAAATACAACTGATTCACGTTGCCTCATAAATGTCTTGATCTCAAGTAAACCCCGGAGATATCCAATTTTCAAAATATTACTCATCTATGCCACCAATCATGGATAGGTAAATATCTTCAAGAGTTGGTCGATTTACTTGTAACCCCGGAATTTCACCAGAAAATTGCTCAACTAATTTCTTCACGAATTCAGTAGGTTGGTCAGTCTCTATTGATTTCTGGGCCCCATTCTCCATCCAAATTACAGTCGCTTTTGCATTTTTCCGATTACCTAAATCAGAGGGAGTAGCTACTTCAATTATTTTGCCACCATAAATTACCGCCACACGGTCTGCGAGGGCTTCTGCTTCATCTAAATAGTGCGTGGTTAGCAGAATAGTTGTTCCCTCGTTCTTTAATTTTCTAATTAAATCCCAAAATTGTCGCCGGGCTTCGGGATCAAAGCCAGTAGTCGGCTCATCGAGAAAAAGAATTTCTGGATTTCCAATTATCCCTAGGGCCACATCAAGTCGCCGGCGTTGGCCACCAGATAAAGTCTCTATTCGGGAATCCATCTTTTCGGTTAAACCAACCTCATCAATTACTTGTATGGGGTTACGTGGATTTTTGTAGTAATTTGCAAAATGTGAAACTACTTCTTTGACAGTCAAATCTTCCGCATCTTTAGTAGATTGAAGAACTATGCCAATTCGATTTCGCCATAGGCCACTTCTTTTTCCTAAGTTACCGGGATCTTCACCAAGTACATTAACGTCGCCACCATCCCGATTTCGATATCCTTCAAGAATTTCAACGGTAGTTGTTTTACCCGCACCGTTTGGACCGAGTAGGGCAAAGATCTCACCGGTTCTGACCTCTAGATCAATACCGTCAACCGCAATCTTCTTTGGGTATTTTTTAATTAACCCTCGAACCTGGATAGCCAACATGTTGCTATCTTGCCCTAAGTTCCTTAAATCTGCGAAAGAATACTCCTGTGAGCCCGCGTAGAAATCACCCAAAGAAGCGAAATAAATCTAAGCCAGATGAGCGCGAACTTACCTCTTCAAATCAAGAGATTGAAGAACATGATGATGGCATTTATGTTGTGCGAAAAATAACTGGTTCAACTTCTACAAAACCATATAGGTGCCCTGGTTGTGATCAAGAAATTCCAACAGCAACCCCACATACCGTTGCCTGGTTAGAAGAAGACGTTGAATCTAGAAGGCATTGGCACAATGTCTGCTGGAATAAGCGAAAAGACCGGAAGCCAAGAATATTAAAATCTAAATCTGCACCGAGATATTAACGGTGAATAATTTTTGCTAATTTCCCAATCAACTTATCTGTAAATATACTTCTATTAAATGATGTGATTGCTAGTGGTAAATTAAAAATGGGTTTGATTATCGATTTTGCAAATGTAAATTCCATCAAACCTTCAACACCATGAATTCGACCGTATCCACTATCTTTAACTCCGCCAAATGGAATTGATGGAATTCCTGCGAAAATAAAGACTGAGTTTATTGAGACCATTCCACAATTTAACTTCGCTGCTATAGCTTCTCCAGATTTAGCGGAGTAAACAGCTGCGCCTAATCCGTAATTACTATTGTTTGCTAAGTTAATTGCTTCCTCAATATTTTTCACATTATTAATTACGAGGGTAGGGCCAAAGGTCTCTTCAGATACTTCAAGCGAGTCTTCAGGGACATTTTTCATAATTATTGGCTCGACAATTGTCTCTTTAATTGAATCTAAGCTTCCAACTACAAACTGGCCGCCTTTTGATACTGCATCAGAAATATGATTTCGAATTACATCAATCTGAGGCGGCATAGTCGCTCTACCGTAATCTTTGCCTGCCTTCAATTTATTTGCTCGATTGGAAATTTCAGAAATAAATTCATCACTCTTTGAATCCACGACATAAACACGTTCGGCACCGATACAGGATTGACCTGCATTTGCCATAGCTGACCAGAGGACCTCTTCAGCGGCCAATTTAATATCTGCGTCGCCCGCAATTATTACGGGATCTTTTCCACCGCACTCCAATAGAACGGGAATCATATTTTCCGCACATACGGCCGCAATTTTTTTAGCAGTCCGAGTTGAGCCAGTGAATGCAATTTTATCCACCTTAGATTTAGTTAGCTCTACTCCCAATTCTCTCTCGCCACCGAGTGATTGAAAAATGTAAGGACTCGGAGAAACTGTGGTAAATGCATCTGCTAGGTACTTTCCAATTCTTGGTGTGTACTCACTTGGTTTAAAGACCACACAATTACCGGCGGCTAATGCATAGGAAATTGAACCCATAGGAGTATGCATTGGATAGTTCCAAGGCCCGATTACCCCAATAACTCCAAATGGATTTCGCTCAACTTTTGATCTGATATTTGCAAAAAGTAATCCCGAAAATCTTTTCTGTGGCGCAAGAATTTTTTCTGCGTTCTTTGCAGCCCAAAATAAGTGGCTGATTGCAACAATTGCTTCCAATTTAGCATCACTAAGTGGTTTACCCGTTTCCTCAGAAATAATTGCAGCAATCTCATCAATATTTGAATTTAAATACTTGGCCCAAGCCCGAAGAATTTTATTCCGGCCTGAAAATCCTAATGAGTTCCAAAGAGGAGTTGCAGCCCTCGCATCATCAACAACTACTGAAACTGAACGATTCGTTAAATCCACGCCCTAAGATTAAACTTATTTCGTGCCAGAAGTAATAAGACCTAGTACGGTTTTGCCGGCAAATCGAAAACTTATCTCCTTTATGACCCAGGATGGGTTGAAATTAATTGGAGAAGTCGCCTCGCCCAAAATTACTCGATTGGCTTCAGTTCTCTGTTTACATCCAAATCCAACCGGTGGCGGGATGATGGATAGTCATATTTACAAGAAGGCGGCAAATCGGCTGCCGCATATGGCTGGTACCGAAGTAATTAGATTTAATACTCGAGGCACAGAGAGCGAACAAGGCAAGAGTGAAGGTGAGTATGGGGCAACAGTCACTGAAAAATATGATGTTGAAGCTGCAATTAATTTCTCTTTTAATGAATTAAAGGTGGAGAAACTCTGGGTAATTGGTTGGTCATTTGGAACTGAATTGGCTCTTAAATGGGCACGCGATCCAAGAATTCTGGGGCTCATTCTCTTGAGTCCTCCTATGAAATATTCAACAGATTTAGATTTAGATTTTTGGCGTCAAGACGGCCGGCCAATAACCGCACTTGTTCCTGAATTTGATGAGTATTTAAATCCAGAAGAAGCAAGAAAGATCTTCACCAATATTCCAAATCTAAATTTGATTGCTGTAGATGGCGCTAAGCATTTATGGGTTGGAGAGCCAATGGTTCATCGGGTATTAAGCGAAATTGTTAAAGTTGTTGCACCTAATAGATTGCCTCTTACAACAGAGGTTTAATTTAACTTCTTTAAGTATCTAACTTATATCGGTTCGCGGGTAAACCACTTCATCAAGAATTAGCAACACGGCGGCTGCGAATGGAACAGCGAGTATGCCACCAACAAGACCTAAAAGACTTGATCCAATCATTACGGCAATGATTGTCACAAGTCCTGGTATTGATAATGATTTTGCCATTATGCGTGGCATGATCAAGTAATTCTCAATCTGTACATAAATTACATAAGCGATAAAAGAGATTATGGCTGCAGTTGGTGATTTACTCAGTGCGACGAGAGTGACAACAGAGATTCCGAGGAAATGACCGATTAGTGGAATCAATCCGCAGATTAAGACCAACATAGCCAGCGCAGTTTTGTAAGGAAGATTAAGTGAAAGTCCCAGAATGATTGTAAATATTCCAGCAATGAAGGCGACGGTGATCTGTCCGCCAACGAATACACCAATTCGGTAGACAACGGCATCACTTAATTTCGAAACTCGATCTCTACGAGAAGCTGGAATTATCCGATAAACATTCTTTGTTGCCGTCGGCAAAGTAGCGAGAAAGTAAAGAGTAAGAATCATTATTGTGAGTGAAGCAACCACTCCGGAAATTACAGCCTTACCTACACCAATAACTCCACCAAAAGCCTTGACCATAATCTGACCGTCTTTAATGGTGCTTTCGGCCTTACTCTGTAAAGCGTCAATTATTCCATAATGGTTATTTAAATTATTAATAAGTGAATTATTTTTTAGATCAGAAATAATTGTTGGCGCGTTCTTCATCAATAAATTTATTTGGTCAACTATTGGCGGAATCGCTACCCAGAAAAATAGTGCCAAAAATATAATTATTGAAAGAACAATTGCCGAAACTGCTTGGCCTCTCTTCAATCCGCGCTTCTGGAAAAATTGAACTGATGGATTTAGTCCTGCAGCAAAGAAAAGAGAAATTATTATTAGAACAAAAATTTGACTAATTGATGCTAAAGCGCGAAGTAAAGTTATAGAAGTAATTGCTCCTGCCGCTGTTAGAAATCCAAAGTAGAAAGGGTGGGTTCTATTTAGTGGCTCACCTCTCACGCCAAAATCTTCAGGAGTAGGTGCTGCTTTTGCGCTCTTTTTTCGGCGTCTAATGAGTGGTTTTAACTTTGCCATTTAATAATTTTATCTGCCATTTCACCTTTATTTTGGAAGCTTAAGTGAAAATAAGAGAGAATTCTCGCCGTGGCAGAGCTAAAAATAACCGGTCTTGCAGAAGAGATGTCTGCACTTGCTCGCCTACCTTGGTCTAAACCATTAGAAGAATGGCCTGAAGATCCGACTCTCACAGATATGCGAGGAATTTCTAGGCATATAGTCCGATTAGTTCGAGTTGACGCCAATGATGATGGAAAAATTTATGCAATCAAAGAGACTGTTGAAGAGTTTGCCAATCGTGAATATGGATTGCTCCGCGAATTAAATATGGCGCAGGCACCTTGCGTAGAACCTGTTGCCGTTATTGAAGGTAGATCAAATGAAGCAGGGGAGCCGCTTCCGGTTGCGCTTGTCACAAATTATCTACCTTTCTCTCTGCCTTACCGAATCCTTTTAGGTGGAAAGCCATCGCCGCACGAAATTACAAATATGGCTAATGCGCTAGCACTCTTACTCGTCCGACTTCATTTGCTCGGATTCTGGTGGGGAGATTGTTCACTCTCAAATGCACTTTTCCGTCGAGATGCAGATTCATTTGCAGCTTACTTAGTCGATGCTGAAACTGGAGAGTTTCAGACAGCCCTTACGGATGGACAACGCGAACATGATCTTGAGATTGCTTTATTTAATGTTGCTGCCGAGTTAGAAGATTTAAAACTTGCAGGAATTTTGGAGACCGATGTCGACCCAATTAGATCCTCAGAAGGTGTCATCAAACGTTACCGACGCTTATGGAATGCACTTAAAGAGCCTCAGATGTTGGATCCAAATGATCGCCATGCTGTTGAAAGAGCGATGCGCTCTCTTCAAGATCTTGGATTTGCAGTCGAAGAGGTCGAGGTTTCAATCAATGGCGATAAGGGCGAATTAAAGTTTCAACCAAAATTAGTCGCTGCTGGTTATCATCAGAATCGTCTATTGGAAATACTTGGAATACAGGCGGAAGAATTACAGGCAAAGCGATTACTTGCATCATTTGACCGTTTCCGCGGCCGTGAAGGAACTCCAAAACCACCAATCCATGACAGCGCTAGAAGATGGCTCCGCGACGTTTATCACCATGTAATGAATATGATTCCTGAGGAATTACAGGATCGGGTAGAACAGACTCAGATGTTCCATGAAATATTGGAACATCGTTGGTACTTAGGCGAGAAATCTGGCAGAGATCTTGGTCTGGACTTTGCCACGGAAGACTATGTAAAGAATATCCTGCCTCATCGTAAATATTCGGGCGTTACCGTCCCCGGAATACATGAACCTAATGCGCAGACATTTAACCACCAATAAGATTCAATAATGACTCTGCCACCTCTTCCAAAAGGCTTTAGCGGTGCATTTGATCTGAGTTCATTAAAAGCACCGACAGTGGATACTTCAAAAATTCCAGGAATTGAAGTAACGCAAGAAAATTTGGTTAAAGAAATTCTTCCTAAATCTGCAAATAAAGTTATTGTTTTGGTCTGCTGGTCACCACGAAGTAATCAATCAATTGAGTTAATTGAGACCCTATCAAAATTTAACGAGAGTGATAAGGGTAAGAATTCGGAAGCACCATGGGAATTGGCCCACGTTAACGTTGATAAAGAAGTTCAAGTTGCCGGGGCACTTCAAGTTCAATCAGTTCCATTTACGGTTGGAATTATTTCGCAGCAACCTGTTCCGTTATTTGAAAACATTCCTCCAAATGAGCAAATTAGATTGGTAATAAATAAAGTAATGGAGCTCGCGGCACAGAAAGGTGTTGGGAACGCACCATCAGAAGGAATAGCTGAAATTCCTATGGAGCCTGAAGAGATTGAAGCAATGTCTGCCATGGAATCAGGAGATTTAGTAAAAGCAGAGATAGCTTTTAATAATTGGCTTAGTAGGCAACCTTCGAATCAAATGGCAAAGTTAGGATTAGCCCAAGTTCAATTATTGATTCGAATTAAAAACTTAGACCCAACATCGACTTTGGCGGAAGCCGGGGGGTCTCCAAATGATCTGAGCAAACAGATAAATGCTGCAGATATAGAAATTGCAAATGGTGATAATAAGTCCGCTTTTGATCGCTTAATTCGAGCCGTAAAAACCATGACAGGTGAAGAACAGAAAAAAGCACAAGAACATTTATTAGTTCTATTTTCCTTAGTTGATCCAAATAATCCAGATTTAATTAAAGCCAGACAGGCTTTAGCAAGCGCCCTATTTTAAATGCGAAGTAGACAGGCAATTTATCTATACTTAATATTCTTTTCGGCGGGATTTGCAATATTGGCTAATGCTCAACGTTTTCCAGAACTCCAACATCAGCTAAACATCAGCAAAGGTGCATTTGGAACATATGTTGGACTTGCCGCAATAGGTTCGTTCATCGCATTCATATATGGTTCCCGCATAATCCACTTATTTGGAATTAGAAAAACCCTCATTT
The DNA here is from genome assembly GCA_963923215.1 of uncultured bacterium. Classification (GTDB taxonomy): domain Bacteria; phylum Actinomycetota; class Actinomycetes; order Nanopelagicales; family Nanopelagicaceae; genus AAA044-D11. Next base: position 3,141 of record CAWULH010000011.1, on the reverse strand, counting down.
TTGCTCCCACAGGTTTATATCTCTCAATCGGAATAATTCCACACCTTCATAGCTCTGTGACCTTTATTCTGGTAAATATATTCTTTGGATTCTTTGCTACTTTGAATCACATAAGTATTAATGCGCAAGGAATCCACAGTGAGAATAAATTAAATAAATTATTACTTCCATTCTTGGCAGGAGTCTGGTCGTTTGGAGCACTTTCAACTTCAATTCTCGCTACATTAATTGCAAAGGATGTTTCGCTCTGCTGGCATATAGATTTTGTCTCGGCAACATCTTGGCTACTGTCTATTTTTGCAATTATCAAATTAAATGACGATTTAATGAAGCCACAGGAAGAGTATGAGGCGGCTCCAAAAGTTACAATAAAAAGTGCCTTTGCTCCTTTTAAATATATGCCAGCATTTACTTACGGATATATCTTGATTGTTCAGGCGGAGTTTTCAACAGGGGACTGGAGTGCTATTTATGCCCATGATACTCTGAGAGCATCAGTATCGCAGTCTGCAATCTGTTTCTTATTTTTTATGATTACCATGGCAACTTTTAGAATGATCACTCATAAAATTAATTTTAGATTTTCTGAGGCTCAATTAATGAAAAACGTAACTAGATTGGGGGCAACTGGTTTTATATTGTTTTTGATTTCTGCAACCATGACAGCAAAAAGTCACAAGACACTGGCCTTATTTTTCGCGGTAATTGCCTTTATTTTTCTGGGTTTTGGGTCTTCGTTTATGGTCCCACTAATGTTTGGCATAGGTACTCGTAGATCAAATGCCATGCCAGGGGCAGTTATTGCTGCAATTGGTTTAGTTTCTACAACAGAATCCATAATTACTCGGACATTAATTTCTTGGGTTGCAGAGGCCACTAATTTAACGATTGCCCTGATGATTCCGGCATTGATGTTATTTGGTGGGAGTAAGTTGAGTGTTTTTGGCGATACCTCACCAAAAGAAATTAGTTAACCAGTGCCTTCTGTATTTCCAGGGTCTGCAGCTCGGACATCATCTAATTGGTACTTTGAAATTGCTTCGCGAACCAATTTAGCTTTTATCTCTCCCATTTCTGCCAATTGTGAGAGTGAAGCAACCACGATTGATTCAGCATCAACTTTAAAGTGACGACGGAGCGCACCACGAGTGTCAGATAGTCCAAAACCATCTGTTCCAAGTGAGTAAAACTTATTTGGAACCCATGGAGCGATCTGTTCTTGAACTGCACGCATGAAATCACTTACTGCAATAACAGGACCAGTAGTTCCGCTTAGTTTTTTTGTTACGAATGAATTCTTCTTTTCATCTGGATTAAGAAGATTGTGGCGATCTACTGCAAGTCCATCTCGACGCAACTCATTCCATGAGGTAACAGACCAGATATCAGCTGCAACATTCCAATCATCTGCAAGTAATTGTTGTGCTCGTAGCGCCCAGTTCATTGCAACACCTGAGGCCAAGATCTGAACTCGCTTCTTTCCAGATTTTGCTGGGGCATATAGGTACATACCTTTTAAAAGTCCATCAACATCTAGATTCTCTGGGGCAGCAGGTTGTTTATACGGTTCGTTATACACAGTTAGGTAGTAAAAAATATTCTCGCTATTTTCGCCATACATTCTCTTCAAACCATCACGGACAATGTGGCCAATTTCGAAAGCGAAGGCTGGGTCATAAGAGACCGCAGCAGGATTGGTCGATGCAAGAAGTAAGGAGTGGCCATCTTCATGCTGAAGTCCTTCACCATTTAAAGTTGTTCTCCCCGCGGTGGCACCAAGAACGAATCCGCGGCACATTTGATCTCCCGCAGCCCAGAAAGCATCACCAGTTCTCTGGAATCCGAACATTGAGTAGAAAATGTAAATCGGAATCATTGGAACATCATGGGTTGAGTAGGAAGATCCAACCGCGGTAAAGGAAGCCGTTGATCCCGCTTCATTAATACCTTCATGAAGTATTACGCCATTTGTTGCTTCTTTATAAGAAAGCATTAATTCACGATCAACCGCCTGATACTTCTGACCGTGCGGCGAGTAAATTTTCAAAGTTGGGAATAAAGAGTCCATTCCGAAGGTACGAGCTTCATCCGGAATTATCGGAACGAAATGTTTACCAATTCCTTCATCTTTAACCAGATCCTTAAGAAGACGGACAAAGGCCATAGTTGTCGCCACTTCTTGATGCGCTGAACCACGCATTACGGATTCAAAAGCATCCATAGGAGGTTGCGGAAGTGGTTTGGAATCTTTACGACGTCGTGGAATCGAACCACCAAGTGCAGTTCGTCTTTCCACCATGTACTTATATTCAGGAGAATCAGGAGCTGGACGATAGTAAGGTGGTAACTTTGCATCTAACTGTTCGTCACTAATTGGAATCTGCAAGGTATCGCGGAAATTCTTAAGATCTTCAAGGGTCATCTTCTTCATTTGATGTGTTGCATTGCGACCTTCAAAGTGAGATCCAAGTGTCCAACCTTTAATTGTCTTTGCAAGAATTACAGTTGGGCGACCTTTATGTTCAGTCGCAGCTTTGTATGCGGCAAACATCTTTCGGTAATCATGGCCACCTCGCTTAAGTGCCCATATTTTTTCATCTGACCAATCCTTAACCATTGCTGCGGTACGAGGATCTCTTCCAAAGAAGTGCTCGCGAACGTAGGCTCCACTCTCGGCTTTAAACGTCTGATAATCACCATCAGTTGTTCGAGTCATTAAATCTACTAGGGCACCTTCGCGGTCTTTTGCAAGAAGTTCATCCCATTCACGGCCCCAAATAACTTTAATTACATTCCAACCAGCGCCTCGGAAAATAGATTCAAGTTCTTGAATAATCTTTCCATTTCCGCGGACCGGTCCATCTAAACGTTGCAAGTTGCAATTGACGACGAAAGTTAAATTATCTAAACCTTCGCGTGCAGCAAGGGAGAGTGCCCCAAGTGTTTCTGGTTCATCTGTTTCACCATCACCCAAAAATGCCCAGACGCGTTGGTCACTTGTATCTTTAATGCCACGGCCAGCAAGGTAACGATTAAAGCGTGCTTGATAAATCGCATTGATTGGTCCAAGTCCCATTGAAACAGTGGGGAATTGCCAGAACTCCGGCATTAGACGTGGGTGCGGATATGAACTTAAGCCGC
>CAWULH010000010.1:0-17764 GCA_963923215.1 uncultured bacterium | reverse complement strand
TTAATTTCACTAAACCTAGTTCACCTGAACTTGAAACGTGAGTCCCACCGCATAACTCATGAGCCCAATCTCCAACACTTACAACACGTACTTTGTCACCGTACTTTTCTCCGAAAAGTGCCATAGCACCCATTGCCTTTGCCTCAGGCTGGCTCATTATTTGAGCAGTTACTTTCAAATTATCTATTAGAAGATCATTAACTCGCTCTTCAACTTCACTCAAAACTGAAGCTGGTACCGCTCCAGCAGATGGAAAATCAAAGCGGAATCTACCCGGGGAATTTTCTGATCCTGCTTGTGTTGCCGTTTCACCTAGTGCTTCGCGGAATGCCTTATGAACCATATGTGTTGCTGTATGTGCTCGGGATATAGCCAAACGACGTTCCCGATCAATTTCAGCAAGTACCTTCTCTCCCACTTCAACGCCACCTTTAATTACTTGGCCGCGGTGCACATATAGGCCAGGAACTGGTGCCTGTACATCATCAATTTCAATAACTGATCCATTACTTAAAGTAATTAATCCACCATCTGGTAACTGCCCGCCGCCTTCAGCGTAAAAAGGAGTTCTATCTAAAATAATTTCCACATCACTATTTAATGGTGCATCCTTAACACTCTTTCCATCAATCATTATTGCTTTAATTGCACCTTCAGATTTCATCTCGCTATAACCGGTGAAAGTTGTTGCTCCCGCAGAATCGATTATCTTTCTATATTCTGAAAGATCGGTATGACCACTCTTCTTTGCACGAGCATCTGCCTTGGCACGATCCCGCTGCTCTTTCATTAATTTCCTAAAGCCAGGCTCATCTACATTTAAACCCTTTTCGGCTGCCATTTCTAGAGTTAGGTCAAATGGAAATCCATAAGTATCGTGTAATTTAAAAACGGTCTCACCAGATAATTTAGTAGATCCACTCTTCTTTACGCCTTCAATTGCGGTATCAAAAATTGTGGTTCCACTCTTTAATGTCGAAAGGAATGAATCTTCTTCCGTCTCAGAAACTGCAAGAATTCTCTTCTGATTTTCAATCAACTCAGGATATTGCGGTCCCATTGCAGCGATGGCAGAGAGCGTCAACTCTTTGATGATTGGATCATTCGCGCCAAGAAGGCGCATATTACGAATTGTTCTACGCATCATTCGGCGTAAGACGTAACCTCTACCCTCGTTACCTGGCACAACACCATCACCAATTAACATCATTGAAGTTCTAGCATGGTCAGCTATTACTCGAAGTGAGACGTCAGATTTTTCAGCGGCACCATACTTAACTCCAGTTAATTCAGAGGCCCGATCCAAAATCATCTTCGTTGTATCTATTTCGTAAATATTCTCAACGCCTTGTAGAAGGGCTGCCGTCCGCTCTAATCCAAGGCCAGTATCGATATTTTTAGCAGGTAGTTCTCCAAGAATTGGGAAATCTTCTTTTCCAGAACCTTCGCCACGAATATTCTGCATAAAAACAAGATTCCAAACTTCTAGATATCGATCTTCATCAGCAATTGGACCACCTTCTTTTCCATATTGTGGGCCGCGATCAAAATAAATTTCAGAACATGGTCCGCATGGCCCAGGCACACCCATCGACCAGAAGTTATCCGCCATCCCACGGCGCTGAATTCTCTCCTTAGGTACGCCTACCTGTTTATGCCAGATATCTGCAGCTTCATCATCATCGTTGTAAACAGTCACCCACAATTTCGATTCTGGAAAACCATAACCACCATCTGAAATCGGTTTTGTTAATAATTCCCATGCAAGTGCAATTGCACCCTCTTTGAAATAATCTCCAAAAGAGAAATTACCGCACATTTGAAAGAAAGATGCGTGACGAGTTGTTTTTCCAACTTCTTCGATATCTAAGGTACGAACACACTTCTGAACTGAAGTTGCTCGCACAAAAGGCGGCTTAACTTCACCCAAGAAATATGGTTTAAATGGCACCATCCCCGCATTAACCAAGAGAAGGTTTGGATCATCTGCAATTAAAGAGGCTGATGGAACTACGGTATGTTTTAAACCGAGACTATTTCCACTCTCGAAGAAATTAAGCCAACGAGATCTGATTTCCGCTGAATTCAAGGATTACGCTTCCGATTCCTTCATTTTGCGGCCCCGAGATGTTGCCCGCTTTATCTTCGCGGCAGAGACAATCGCGCCAACCGCCTTTGCGGCAATCTTGTTATCCAATAGACCTTCAGTTGTTTCCGTAATTTTAGTCGTTAAATTCTCAACATTTTTTGTAACTTTATTTATGCTCTCTAATGGCCCATTAATCAATGTAAAAGTCGTATTTACCTCATCAATGAGAGGAGATACCTCGGCAGTTAATTCCTCAAGAGTCGCACTTGCCTGATCTATTAAGCGACCAACCCTTATGATCAAATAAGCAATGGCAAGAGCAATTACAGCCAGCGATGAGGCTGCAATTATTGTTGCAATTCCGCCAGGTCCCATATTCTTAGCCTACCTGATTGCTACTTGAGAATTGGGAGTGAAATATCTGGCTTCTTATGTTCCTTGTGGGCGGTTACAGCAGATACGTGGTACTTCTCAATAGCCATGATGTTTTCCGCATTTTGATAAGGACGACCGTCAACTAATGGACCTGCCTGGGTAGTTAAAACCGCAACTACATCATCTCCAGTTAAAGTTTTGTGTGTCTCCAGAGCGTGAGCGAGAGTTAATACTTTTTCACGATTGTCACGAAGAATTATTTCAGCACGATTCAGAAGCGAACTTAAATTTGTTTCTATGCGATCGGCAAGGGCAACTCGGATTTCTTTCCCGGAATCATCTTTTCCTTTTCCAGCACCTGGAGCTCCCACCTCATTTCTCTTATTCGATGCGTGAGAAGAGATAGTTGAACCCATTCCCCAGTGACCTTCCATAAAACTTGCAATCGTAGTTGCGCTCTCTAGATCGCCAGATACACCTGATGAGTTGTCCCCATCAAAGAACATTCGCTCTCCAGCTAGGGAAGCGAGTGCAACAAGAATGTCGGATTCGTACTCGGTGCGCCATCTTGTGAATTGATCATCTGGTGGGATGCTGGCAACCATTCCCAAATAATCTGATCCCTTTTCAATGGTGGCTAGATCAATATTCATATGTTGCCGTACGAGGTGAGCCATGACAGCGTGACAGGCTTCATGAATTGCTACCGCATGCCGCTCTCTATCAATATATTCAACATCTTCAGATGGACCTAATTCCTTTAACTGCTTTGCTTTAACGACATCAGCCCAAGTAATTGAAGTGCGTCCTTCGCGAATTGCTGTGATCAAAGATTCATTAATTAAATCTTTAATAGAGGCTCCTGTTGCATAAGGAGTAATTGTTGCTAATTTATCAATTTCTTCAGAAGTTAAACTATGTGAAACTTTTGCTAGGTAACCTTCATAAGTTCGAATGCGACCTGCTTTACTTGGATATCCAACTCGATACATACGATCAATTCGACCTGGACGTAGCAATGCTTCATCGAGAGCCTCTGGCAAGTTAGTAGCCATTACGACAAGGATTCGATATTTAGGTGGATTCTTTGGGCGCATACCTAGAGCGCGGCGGACAATCCGATTAAAAAATCCTCTCGGTTTTTTTAAACCGGAGAGTTCAGTCAATAGCGCCTGGAGCGTTCCCATCCCGGCACCGCCACCACCAACCGCACTTCCAGCTACAAAGTTATTGCGAATTAGATTCTTGGAATTGTCAGATAAATAAGTTCCACCATGACATGGGGTCTCAAAAACAGATGGAATATCTTTATTAAATGATTGACCGCCTACTGAGATTCCTCGATTTCCAAGGGAATCAGCTTCATCAAAGAAAACTACGACTCCGCCATAACGAAGTGCCAATTTTCTTAACTTTCTAAATAAAGATTTAACTTTTAGTACGCCAACTCCAAAAAACATGTTATTGAATGCACCTGGATCAACAAAGACGAATGGCTTTCCAGTCTCACCTGCCATTGATTCCGCCATGAGTGTTTTACCAGTTCCTGGCGGGCCCCAAAGAAGAATTCCACCTGGGACATATCCGCCGTGTTCTTCAATTGATTGAGGAGATTCTAAGAAAAGAAGATTTTCGCGGATTCGATTTAGAACGTGATCCTGTCCCCAGACATCGGTAAACCGAGTGCGGATATCATCAGGAAAATAAGTATCTATTCCGCCACGACTTAAGAACCAGAACATTGCAAAGAATTGAATTAATATGAAAAATACAGCGAAAAGTAATTGACCAAGCATTGGCAATGCACTCCAAAGTGCCTTTGGTGCATAGAAGAGTGCCCTTACTGGTGCTTCGTGATAAACGGCGCCTAGAACTACCGCAAGCATTGCAATTGCAAGAAGACCTTTAATTACTCTACTTAGTCGATACCGATTCCAATCACTAACTTTATGAACGATTCGATCAACCAAATTGAAATATTTCTGCCAAATACCATGATACGGGGCTAGAAGTTCCGCTAGAGCGAAATGAAGTTGGCGAACCAATTCAATAATGAAGAGGAGGACCAACCATTTTCTGGAGCTATATATCTGAGAGACACCATCTTTAAAATTCAAAAGAGGGTTGTCGGCCATTGCGGCCCAGACAAGTACAAAGAAGACTAGGGTGAATAGCCCAAGGAACTTAATTCGGTCATAAACCGATAGATGAATTCGGGTACGACGATCTTCGTCTCTTACTCTGCTATTTGTACTCATTGCCCTCCCCGAATAGTAAAGGAAGAGGCGATTTTGTTCAGAACTACTTCATTTGCCATGTAATCCTTGGTGGAAGCCCGTACCAAGAGCACGTATAACTTGCTGTGGTCATTTGAAAAATAGGCAGATTGATTGATGGTCTGATCAATTCCATCGTTGCCAACAAAGGAGTAAATCGTGTGTACTCCTCTGGCTACTTTCTGAACCATTTCTTGATCATTTTGCAAGACAAAATTATTTGTTTCGTTTCCTTTTTGAATCCAAGTAGTAAGCGGCACAATAATGTTTCGAAGTGAATTGTAAGAAACTGATTGAATCTCATCCATTGATAAATCTCGTACTCTCACATAAACAATTGGGCTTTTAGGAGAATTCAATGAGAAAACGTCTTTGGCAACAGCATCTCCTTTTAGGGAATAGGCTTCTTGCCAGGTAACTAAAGCCAGTCGATCTGCGGCGCCTGCAGTCGTGGATTTTGATTCTCTCTTATTCAATTCAACCTGAGATATATTCTTCCAACCATTTGGAATTGTGAAATAAACACCATCTTTCTTATCTTTGGCGTACATCTGAGAAGAGGCACAACCAGTCAATAAGATGGCAGAGCAGATAATCAGAGCAAGATTTTTAATCTTTAACATTATTTTTCGGTCGGTTCTGGAAGAAAATCAATGCCCGCCTCTTTACGCTGTGCAGGCGTAATTGGTGTTGGCGCACCCGTTAATGGGTCACCACCACTCGCAGTCTTCGGGAATGCAATAACTTCACGAATAGATTCGGCACCTGCGATTAATGCACATAAACGATCTAGACCGATTGCAATTCCTCCATGTGGCGGTGGACCATAATTGAATGCCTCGAGAAGAAAACCGAATTTACTCTCAGCTTCTTCCCCTGATAGGCCAATTGTCTTAAATACACGAGATTGAATATTTCGATCGTGAATTCTTATGGAGCCTCCACCCAATTCTGTTCCATTTAAAACGATGTCATAAGCGTATGCGAGAGCATTTGCCGGATCCTTATCGAAGGTATCTTTAAACTCAGGTTTTGGCCCCGTAAATGGATGATGAACTGCAGTCCACGCAGAATTCGGATCAGTGTTATCCACTTTTTCAAACATAGGAGCATCGACTACCCAGAGGAATTTCCATTCATTTTCAGGAATCAAATTAAATCGCTTACCGATTTCTAATCTAACTGCACCAAGTAAATTTAGAGATGAAACCTTCTCGCCCGCGGCAAAGAAAATCGCATCTCCTGGTTTAGCTTTCATATGTGAAGCAATTCCAGCAATTTCTTTCTCATTCAAATTTTTCGCTACTGGACCTGTAAGAGTTCCATCCTCACCAATAAGAATGTAAGCAAGTCCTTTAGCACCACGAGCTTTCGCCCAATCTTGCCAACCATCAAGTTCCCTACGAGGTGTGCTTGCTCCGCCAGGTGCTACAACTCCACCCACGTACTCCGCTTGGAAAACCCGGAAGGATGTATCTTTAAAGAAATCTGTAGCGTCGACAAGTTCATTTCCAAAACGTAAATCCGGCTTATCGCTACCAAAGCGGTGCATCGCATCCCAATAAGTCATCCTTGGAATCGGTGATGGAATCTCAAAATTTAAGGTTGATTTAAATACTCTTCGAAGAATCTTTTCTCCCAAATTTAAAATATCTTCTTGATCAATAAAGGACATTTCAATATCTAGTTGTGTGAACTCTGGTTGACGATCGGCACGGAAATCTTCGTCACGGAAACACCTTGCAATTTGGTAATACTTTTCCATTCCCGCGACCATTAATAACTGTTTGAAGAGTTGTGGAGACTGCGGAAGTGCGTACCAAGACCCAGGTTGAAGCCTCACTGGCACAAGGAAATCTCGCGCTCCTTCAGGAGTTGATCTAGTTAGGTAAGGCGTCTCTATCTCATGAAATTCTTCTTCATCCATAACATTTCGTATTAATGAAGTTATTTTGGAGCGTAGTCGTAAATTCCGTGCTGGCTCTTCGCGTCTTAAATCAAGATAGCGATATTTGAGGCGAACTTCTTCGCTGATATTTGCCGCATCTCCACTATCAACCGGGAAAGGAAGTGGTGCTGCCTCACTTAGAACTTCCAACGAATTGCAATCAATTTCAATTTCACCCGTAGGAATTGCAAGATTTTCATTTCCTGCCGGACGGACTCCTACTTTTCCTTTTACTAAAACACACCATTCAGCTCGCAAAGAACCAGCTATTTTTTCATCATTAATAACAACTTGAACTGAACCTGAAATATCTCTCAAATCAATAAAAGCAACTCCGCCGTGATCGCGACGTCGTGCAACCCAGCCCGCAAGAGTTACCTCTTGACCGGCATTCTCTTTACGCAGTTTTCCTGCGTAGGCATTGCGAATCATTAAAATCTCTCTATTTTTACTTAAGTTCGTCCTTAAGGGCGCCAAGTCTAACTTCTTTTTCCTGACCGGATTTCATCATTTTAAGTGTGGCTTTTCCTGATGCGATTTCATCTGGGCCAATCACTACCAAATATTCGGCACCGGATTTATCTGCAGCCTTCATAGAACCCTTTAATGCTCGATCTCCATAGGCCATATCGGCATTTATACCCTCTCGTCTAAGTTCATTAAGTATTTTCGCAACGTAGCTCTTTGTCTCATCTGAAAGTGAAATCAAAAACAATTTTGGAGAATTTGGATTAACTTCTAGATTAATAAGACTCTCGGCCTCCATTGCTAAGAGAACCCGATCTAATCCAATTCCAAAACCTATTCCAGATAAATCGGCGCCGCCCAACTCTTTCATTAAACCGTCATACCTGCCGCCACCCCCAATGCCCGATTGGGCACCAAGTCCTTGGTGAGTAAATTCAAAGGTTGTGCCGGTGTAGTAATCGAGCCCACGGACCATGTTCGGATTTATTTTAAAATCAATTCCAAATTCTTGGAGCAATATTTTTACTTTCTCAAAATTAGCTTTACTTGCTGGCGTCAAATAGTCAAGGAGTTTTGGCGCACCCTTCATCTGTTCTGAAACTTCAGGTCTCTTGTCGTCAAATAACCGGAGCGGATTCAGCATTGCTCTCTCTACAGTCTCAGCGTCTAGATCTAATTTCTTTATATATGTGAGTAAGTCTTTTCTATGAGCAGTTCGACTCTCTGAATCACCGAGGGAAGTGATTTCCAGTGTGTAATTTTTCAAACCTAATTTCTTAAATGCACGATCGGCAATCGCAATGACTTCTACATCAAGTTCTGGATCACTTAATCCAATCGCCTCAATTCCAAATTGATAAAACTGTCTATATCGACCCTTCTGTGGTCTTTCAGCTCTGAAATATTGACCTGTATACCAAGCCTTAACTGGTAATTGACCTTTATCGAGATTATTTTCAATTACCGAACGCATAACACCAGCGGTACCCTCTGGCCGCAACGTAATTGATCGGCCACCACGATCTTCAAATGTGTACATTTCTTTTCGAACAACATCTGTTGATTGACCAACACCACGTTCAAACAATTCAGTATCTTCGAAAACGGCAAGTTCCATTAATTGATAACCAGAGTTTTCGGCTTCAGTTGTTAATACATTTTTTATTTGCAAAAAATATATCGAGGCAGGGGCAATATATTCACTCACACCTTTAGGCGCTTGAAATTTTGCCATCCTAAAATCCCCTTAATTAAGGCTTATATAAAAAATCCGATTGTAAGTACGGATTCCTTATTCGTTCCCGTGCAATTGTAGTTTGTGAACCATGGCCCGGCAGGACAATTAACTCGTCCGGGAGTGGCAGAACCTTTTTCACAAGTGTCTCCTTCATATCTTCCATAGACCCACTCGGCATATCAGTTCTTCCAATAGATCCTGCAAATAGGACATCTCCAGAAATTAGATGGGTATCATCAACTGTAAACATTGCAGAACCTGCCGTATGGCCTGGTGAATGTGTAACTTTCAATTTAAAACCAGCAAAATCTACGGTTTCGTCACCCGTTAGAGCTGAGACTTTTTTAGGCTCTACAAATTTACTTATTCCAAAAGCTTTAATGATTTGCTCGGTAGGACCGCCTTTCATGATGACCTGATAAGGATTAGTAAGCGCTCCTTTATCCTTCACATGAATTAGAGCAGGTATGTCATATCCATCAGCCAATGGCACGACAGAGAAGGTGTGGTCAAGATGACCGTGAGTAAGGAAAACTGCTACTGGCTTTAAATTCTTTTCTTGCAGGGTTTTTTTAATTGGTTCCATCAAATTTGGATCCGAAATTCCTGGATCCACAACTATGCATTCCGAATTGATATTCGGAGCAATAATCCAACAATTTGTCTCAAAATAGGGTGCGACCACTTTCTCAATAATCACCCCATGACCCCATTTTTCTACGCGTAATTTTATAAACCTAGAGGTAAAGAGTACCTTTGGCCTTCCACGAAAGTGGTCAATGCCAGTAGGACTAGAACGAAGGATTGTAAAAACAATCTAATCGCGCAACGAAAGGTAGAACGATGGAAATTAACCCAACTGAATTAGCAAAGTCACAAGTAAGTGCAGCATCAGCACTAATTGGAGATCCATCAAAGTTCGGCCGAGTTGACGAAGATGGCACTGTTTATGTAATCACCTCTAATGGAGAACGTGCTGTCGGTTCCTATCCTGGAAAAAGTCATGAAGAAGCGCTGGCATATTTTGTTAGAAAATTTGAGGCGGTTGCTTCCGAGGTTGCATTGCTTGCAGCACGTATTAAATCTGGTGCAATGGTTCCATCAGATGCATATGAAGCAGTTTCTAAATTGCGTGAACAAATTTTAAATTTAAATGGCGTTGGAGACCTCGCGACTCTCGCCTCTTCTGTTGAGCAGTTACCAGGACTTATTGCAGAACATGAAGGCGCTTACCATGAGCGCAAAGCTATTGAAGCGGCGGTTCGCGAAGCCAAGAAAGCGGCCGCTCTACTTGAAAAACAGAAAATTGTTGAAGGTGCAGAGAGTTTGATCGATTCAACTTCTTGGAAAGTTTCTAGCGAGAAATTAAAAGAACTTTTGGCTGCCTGGAAAGCCGCGCCACGTCTAGATAAAGAAACTGATGGCGAATTATGGAAAAGATTCTCTGCAGCACGGAATAAATTTGATAAGCGGCGCCGCACCCACTTTGCAAACCTTGATACAGCCCACAAGGAAGTTGCAGCTAAAAAGGAAGAGTTGGTAAAAAAAGCTCAAGCTCTCATGAATTCAAAGGAATGGCTTGCAACAGCTAATAAATATAAATCTCTGATGGCAGATTGGAAGGCAGTCGGTAGAGGAAAAGCTTCAAGTGATACAAAACTCTGGACTCAATTTAAAGAGGCACAAGATACTTTCTTTGCTGCAAAGAATGCCGATCTTGAAAAGCGGAATGGCACAATGGAAGCAAACCTCGCAAAGCGAGAAGAGTTAATTCCAAAATTTGAAGCACTTCTTCCTATTACGGATCTACAAAAGTCACGTAAGGAATTCCGCCAACTTATGGATCAATGGTCAAAGATTGGTATGACAGAGCGGAAGAAAAAAGCAGAACTCGATGCCAGAATTGATAAAGTTGAACGAGCTATTAAAGAATTAGTTGAGGAACATAATCGCCGTACAGATCCAACGGCTATTGCGAGAGCAAACGATGTTGTAAAAGGTTTAATAGATGCAATTGCATCTTATGAGGAGCAAGCGAATAAGGCGGAAGCGGCTGGAAATACCGCGAAAGCCATGGTTGCGCGCGAAGCTGCGGCTGCTCGTCGCCAATGGTTGGAAGAGGCTCAGAAGGGCCTTGCGGATTTCAAATCAAATTAATTATTTGTAACTCGATAAACATCATATACGCCAGAAACGGCGCGAACTGCTGCGAGAACTACATCTAAATGTGAGGCGTCAGCCATTTCGAAAGTAAAACGGGAGATTGCAACTCTATCTTTTGAAGTCGTAACGGAAGCATTAAGAATATTTACATGTTGATCGGATAACGCTTTGGTTAAATCCGAAAGTAGCCTTGCCCGATCAAGGGCTTCAACTTGGATATTTACTAAAAATAATGTTTTTACAGAGTCATTCCATTTAACTCCAATTAGGCGATCACCCTGGCGATTTCTGAGGTCTTTTAAGTTAGTGCAGTTTGCCCGATGTACAGATACACCATTACCACGTGTAATGAAGCCAACAATTTCGTCGCCAGGAACAGGTGCGCAGCACCTTGCTAATTTCACAAGTACATCGTCGGTACCTTCTACATCAATACCAGATGTAGATCTTCGATTCGTATCAACTTGCGTGACCGTATGAAGAGTTGGTCCATGATTTTCAAGGTCTTCATCTTCCAACCCGACCTTGCCGACAAGTTTTTCAATAACAAATTGGGCGCTGATGTGACCATTTCCAACCGCGGCATACATTGATTCGACATCGCCATAATGAAGGTCATGAGCAAGTTCCAAGAATGCCTGGCCAGCAAATATTTTTTGAAGTGGCAATCCAACTTTGCGCATCTGCCTTGCAATCGATTCGCGCCCTGCTTCAATAGCCTCTTCTTTCCGCTCTTTGGAGAACCAAGCCTTGATTTTTGATCTTGCTCGCGGTGAATTTACAAAATTAAGCCAGTCGCGACTTGGAGCAGCATTCGGATTCTTATTTGTTACTACCTCAACAACATCACCATTTACCAATTTCGATTCAAGCGGGACTAACTTTCCATTTACTTTTGCACCAACACATTTATTTCCTACTTCTGTATGAACTGTATAAGCAAAATCAACAGGAGTACTTCCGGCCGGAAGTGCAATTACAGATCCAGCAGGAGTAAAAACGAAAACTTCTGGAGTTTTGAGATCGTAACGGAGGGTATCTAGAAATTCTCCAACATCAGTAGTCTCCTGCTGCCAATCATGTAACTGTTTAAGCCAGAGCATCTCGGGATTGTTATCTCGCTCCCCCTTACCTTCTTTATATTTCCAATGTGCCGCGATTCCATATTCGGCTCTATTGTTCATCTCAAAAGTTCTAATTTGGATTTCAACTGCTTTTCCACCAGGACCTATCACAGTTGTGTGAAGTGATTGGTACAAGTTAAATTTTGGCATCGCGATGTAATCTTTAAATCTGCCCGGAACTGGAGACCACCTTGCGTGAATTGCTCCTAGTACTGCATAACAATCTCGAACGTTCTCCACCAAAACTCTAATTCCAACTAAATCATAGATTTCATTAAATTCGCGGCCACGAACAACCATTTTTTGATAGACACTATAAAGATGCTTCTGTCGACCGAGAACAGTAGCTTCCATTCCATCAGCGACAAGATCTGCTTGTACTGCTGAAATAATTTCTTCTGTTAATTTTGCCCGGGATGGATTTCGTTCGGTAACTAATCTTTCAATTTCTTCATATTTCTTTGGCTCTAATGTTTTAAATGATAAATCTTCCAACTCCCACTTTATTGTGCTCATGCCCAATCTGTTTGCTAAAGGCGCGTATATATCTAAAGTTTCTCGCGCCTTCCTAGTTGCCGTCTCCAACGGAACATATTTCCAGGTACGAGCGTTATGTAACCTGTCTGCAAGCTTAATGATAAGAACACGGATATCACGTGACATTGCAATAACCATTTTTCGCAAAGTTTCAGCCTCGGCAGTTGGCCCATAAGTTAATTTGTCTAACTTAGTTACTCCATCAACCAACGACGCAACTTCATTTCCAAATTCCTTTTTTACTAGTTCTAGAGAGTAGGAAGTATCTTCAACGGTATCGTGTAAAAGAGCTGCAGCGAGAGTTGCACTATCTAAACCAATATCTGCAAGAATTTCGGCAACGGCTACGGGGTGAGTTATATATGGTTCACCAGATTTACGTTCTTGACCTGCGTGTGCCTTTAGAGCAAAGTCGAAGGCACGATCAATTAATTCGAGAGAATTATTTGTTGCATCCGGATGTAGAGCTTTGTATCGCTCGGTTAATCCTGAGAGTAGCTTCTCCACTACCCTAGTTTAAATTAGTTATCTCCGTTTGCGCTTTGGTTGATTTCTTGGACCCCGAGCCCAAGTGGACTTAGTTCCTGATCCAGCAGCAACTACTCCATCATTTCGTACTTCTGAAGTCGAAGTAGAACCTGATGACTGATTCGCATTTCGCTTTGCAAGTGCTGCCATTGCTGGTTCGCGTTCCCGCAGTGAAGCAAGTATTGGTGTGGCAATAAATATTGAGGAATAGGTTCCAACAGTCAGACCAACAAATAAGGCAAGTGAGAGATCTTTGAGCGTTCCTGCACCAAGTAAACCGGCCCCCACAAAGAGAATTGATGCGACCGGTAGCAGTGCAGTAAGAGAAGTATTAAATGACCGAACCAGAGTCTGGTTGACAGCTAAGTTGGCGGCCTGAGAGTAAGTTGATTTTCCAATTGTCGAAATACTCTTTGTGTTTTCGCGTACTTTGTCGAATACAACAACTGTGTCATAAAGCGAATAACCCAGAATAGTTAGGAAGCCGATTACTGTCGCTGGAGTTACATCAAATCCAACTAGGGCATAAATGCCGACGGTTATGAATACGTCGTGGATAACAGCAACAATTGCCGAGAGAGCCATTTTTGGTTCAAATGCCAATGCTAGATAGAGCATTACAACCAGAATGAAACCAATAAGTCCATACAATGCTTTCTTGGTAATCTCCTTACCCCAAGATGGTCCGATAAGTTGAGTATCAATAGACTCTTCATTAACGCCAAAAGTTGAAGCCAAAGATGCTTTTACTGAATCAAAGGAAGAGAGCGCCCCAGTCTGAATTCTTATTTTGTTAGATCCAACTTTCTGCACAACTGTCTCCGAAGTTACTCCGGCCTTTGCAATTGCATTACGCCCATCTTCAATAGTTGCACCATCTTTAGTAATGGTGAAAACAGAGCCACCTTTAAATTCAATCCCTAAGTGAAGTCCTTTGACTCCCAAGGCTGCTGATGCCAAAATTATGAAAATCGCAGAAAGTGCATACCAGCGACGACGATTCCCGACGATATTAAAAGATTTCTCTCCGCGATATAAGCGGCCACCAATTCCTGAAAGTGCCATTTATGCCTCCACCTTCTCAACTAAACCTAAGCTCTTTGGCGAAAG
This sequence comes from uncultured bacterium, assembly GCA_963923215.1. Classification (GTDB taxonomy): domain Bacteria; phylum Actinomycetota; class Actinomycetes; order Nanopelagicales; family Nanopelagicaceae; genus AAA044-D11. The sequence continues at coordinate 3,909 of CAWULH010000010.1, read as the reverse complement.
ACCAGAGAGTGGGCCACCCGCTGAATAGAAATCTAACCTTGAAATAAGGGTTACGAATGGTTTTGTAAAGGTAAATACAACTAATAGATCTACAAATGTTGTTAATCCCAAGGTAAATGCAAATCCACGAACACCGCCAACTGCAAAGAAATAAAGAAGAACCGCTGCAATTATCGAAACAAAGTCGGCGACGATAATTGTGTGTCTCGCACGTTTCCAACCGCTCTCAACCGCGGAACGTAGTGATTTCCCGTCGCGGACTTCATCGCGGATACGTTCAAAGTAGACAATGAATGAATCTGCGGTGATACCAATTGAGACGATTGCACCGGCGATGCCTGCCAAAGTTAAAGTGAAACCAATCCATTTACCTAATAATGCAAATGAAAGAAGGCTTATAACGGATGCAATTAAGAGTGAGCCAACCGAAACTAATCCAAGTCCTCGGTAATAAAGAAGTGAATAAATAATTACAAGAATCAATCCAAGACCTCCTGCAATTAACCCAGCATGGAGTTGATCCGTTCCAAGCGTTGGAGAAACTTGAAGAACTTCTCCTTGATCAAAAGCCAATGGCAGTGCGCCATACTTCAGAACATTGGCAAGATCAGATGCTTCAGTCTGAGTAAAGTTTCCAGTGATTTGGGCATTTCCACCAGTAATCGCTTGGATAATTCTTGGCGCAGAAACTACTAATCCATCAAGAACAATTGCTAATTGATTCTGTGGAGCTGTTAAATTTGTAATAGAAGATGTGACTTGACCGAATTTTGTAGTTCCCTCACCATTAAAAGTGAGCAGCACATACCAACCAGATGCACCTTGCTGATCAATTGCAGCAGATGCCTTTGAAATCATTGATCCAAGAACTGTCGCTGGTCCCAAAATATATTTTGCAGAACCACCGCGATTACAAGCGATAATTGTGTCACTTGGTGAATCAGTTGACCCACCCTGTAGATTCTTTACATTTGTGCAATCCAGTGCAGCGTATTTTGCGTTGATATCTGCAGTTACACCATTTGGAAGTGTCGCACCTTTTGCATCGGCGGCAGCACTTTTTGCAGTCGCAGTACCCGTGGCCAATACTTGGCGGAAACGAAGTTCGGCAGTCTGACCAACTAATTGAATGATTCTCTGACCGGTCTGTCCTGGAACTGAAATAACAATCTGGCGATTAACACCAGAACCTTGTGAAGTAACTTCACTCTCAGCAACACCTAAAGAGTTAACACGTTGTCTAATGATTCCTACTGCTTGATCGATAGCGCCAGTAGTTACTTTCCCACCCTCACTCGCACGTGGAGTTAGGGTCACACTTGTTCCACCTCTGAGATCAAGTCCTAATTTAATTTTTGTTGCACCTTGAATAAATGCAACTGCACCAAAAGCGAGGATGGCCAGGAGAAGAATCGAGATCGTGCGCACTGGACGATTTGCACCGCTACTTGGTTTGGATGATTTTGAAGTGTTCGCAGACATAGGGTCGAATTCTAAGCGTCTTGGGCAGGTGTGTCGAAAAGGGTAACGAGATGAATTGGAGGCTTCTCCCCTAAATGTTGGTACCCAGACGCAGTAGCGATTCTGCCACGCGGGGTCCTTGAGATGAATCCCATACGTACTAGAAATGGTTCAGCTAGATTTTCAATAGTTTCGGCCTCTTCTCCAATAGCCATAGCAAGAGTTGAAAGGCCAACTGGACCGCCATTAAATTTCTTAACGAGTGCAACAAGTACTGACTTATCTAATCGATCTAATCCAACCTGATCTACTTCATACATTTCCAAAGCATTTTTAGTCTCATCTATATCTACTGACCCATTGCTATGAACTTCTGCATAGTCTCTAACTCGGCGAAGTAAACGGTTGGCAACGCGTGGTGTTCCACGAGATCTAGAACCCAACTCTGAAATAGCGGAAGTTGAAATTTTTACGCCCAATAGGTCTGCACTTCTTTGGACTATACGTGACAAATCTTCATCTTCATAAAAATCAAGTTGGGCAGTAAAACCAAAACGATCTCGGAGAGGACTTGGCAGTAATCCTGAGCGAGTTGTTGCACCCACTAAAGTGAAATGTGGAAGTTCAAGTGGAATTGACGTTGCGCCAGCGCCTTTGCCAACAACTACATCGACTCTAAAATCTTCCATAGCTAGATAAAGAAGTTCTTCCGCTGGTCTAGACATGCGATGTATCTCATCAATAAAAAGAATCTCTCCTTCTGTAAGAGAAGAGAGAATTGATGCCAGGTCTCCGGCATGAGTAATTGCCGGTCCCGATGTAATTCTTATGGGTGCACCCATTTCTTCTGCAATGATCATTGCAAGAGTTGTCTTTCCTAATCCCGGTGGGCCGGCTAAGAGTACGTGATCAGTTGGAACGCCTCTGGCCTTTGCTGCAGAGAGAAGGAGTGAGAGTTGTTTATGAACTCGCTCTTGTCCAACAAATTCATCCAAAGATTTTGGCCGAAGTGCAATCTCCTGTGTTTTTTCCGCATCACTAAGATTTGGGTCCGTTAAATCATTCATCCGCGACCCTTAATTTGAAGGGCAAGCTTTAATAAATCACTAGGACTTAAAGTTGAAACCTCATTACCAACTTCAGCCGATATTTCTTTGAAAATCTTCTCTATTTCTTTACCAGTGAATCCAAGTCCGGAAAGCGCACTATCTAATTGAGAGCGCCAATCAAATTTACCTGGAGGTGTTTTACTGCCAGAGACTTTATCTTTCAATTCAAGAATTACTCGCTGCGCACCTTTTTTCCCAAGTCCTGGAATTCTCTCCAATACAGAGGCTTCACCACCATTTATTGCATTTGCTATCTCACTTGGATCATAAATTGAAAGAGCGGATTGGGAAACTTTAGGACCTATGCCAGATACGCTCTGCAGAGTTTCAAACATTTCCCGCGCAGCGGATGTATCAAAGCCGTATAAAGTTAGTGAATCTTCTCTTACAACTAGGGATGTAAACACCTCAGCCGGTTTACCTGGTTTTAAATTGCCTGCAGTTTTGGCAGTTAAGTGGACCAAAATTCCAACGCCGCCTACTTCAATTACTGCACTTGTTGTTCCACTGGATTTAACAATTCCAGATAGCGAAGCAATCACTTTTTGGCCGTCCTCTTAATTCTTGCACTCTCTTTCTTAACCGCAGCCGCTAATCTGGCATTTCCGGTTCCGCGCCAATGATGGCAGATTGCAAGGGCTAATGCGTCCGTACTGTCTACAGGTTTCGGTGTTTCTTTTAATCCAAGCAATTTAACTACCATGGTTGCGACTTGTTTCTTATCTGCACGCCCTGATCCAGTCACAGCAGCCTTTACTTCACTTGGAGTGTGAAGAACTACAGGAATTTTAGATTTTGCGGCAATTAATAGGGCCACTCCAGCCGCCTGGCCAGTTGCCATGGCAGTTCGTACATTTAATTGCGAGAAGACACGTTCAACTGCCAATACATCTGGTTTGTATTTATCTATCCATTTCGAAAGTTGCAAATCCAAATCCAATAACCGATGCGCAAGTTCGGCATTTTTATCCGTGTAAATAACTCCCACGTCTACCATCTGAAGCTTGCCCGCAGAATTTCGATCTACTACTGCAAGGCCGCATCTTGTTAAACCCGGATCAACTCCAAGAACTCTCATTAGAGACTCATTAAAGGGTCGCCATTACCTCATCGGATACATCAAAATTTCCATAAACGTTCTGCACATCATCGCAATCTTCAATTGCTTCGATTAGCGCAAATACTTTCTTTGCTCCTTCTGCATCTAGCGGGACTGACACTGAAGGAAGAAAGGATGATTCAGCAGAGTCATATTCAATGTTTGCACCTTGTAGCGCTGTTCTAACCGCATTCAAATCCGATGGGTCTGAAACAACTTCGAATGTTTCACCAAGGTCAT
>CAWULH010000009.1:0-18559 GCA_963923215.1 uncultured bacterium | reverse complement strand
CCAGCATCTGCAATCCTTGATGTCGATGTTAGGTCCTTTTCGATATCTGAATTAGAGCGCATTGATAAGTCAATTAAATCTTTAATGCCGACATTAAGTGGGGCAACCCTCTCTATTACTGGAGGAATCAATCGTCCCCCACTAGAAGAGAGATCAACTCTTGAACTTTATGAGAAATTGGAAGCCAGCGCTAAAAAATTAAGTCGGCAGGAAGTTGGAAAAATTAAAGTTGGTGGCGCAAGTGACGGAAATTTTGCAGCGGCAGCAGGTGCAAGAGTTCTAGATGGGCTTGGTGCTATTGGAGATGGTGCACATGCTCCTCATGAGCAGATAAGTATTTCTGGAATGGATTCGCAGATTATTTTGTTAAATCAATTTGTGAGGGATTTATTAAGTGAGTGACGGCCCATTAATTGTTCAGAGCGATAAGACACTTTTATTAGACGTTGATCATCCATTGTCGGATGAATGTCGCCGTGCAATTGCGCCATTTGCTGAATTAGAAAAATCTCCGGAACACATCCATACCTATCGTTTAACTTCTCTAGGACTTTGGAATGCACGCGCAGCTGGCCACGACGCAGAGCAAGTTGTAGATACCCTTTTAAAGTATTCAAGATATGCCGTTCCAAATGCTCTATTAATTGATGTTGCTGAAACTATGTCTCGATATGGTCGTTTAAGACTAGAGGCGCACCCAGTACATGGTTTAGTACTAGTATCAAATGATCCTGCAGTATTAAAAGAGGTGACTCGGGGTAAAAAAGTTGCTCCAATGCTTGGAATGCAGGTTGATGACGAAACCATAATTGTCCATCCTGGGCAGCGCGGTTTCTTAAAACAAGCTCTATTAAAACTAGGTTGGCCTGCAGAAGATTTTGCTGGATATGTTGATGGTGAGCACCATGATATTGATCTGAATCAAGATGGTTGGAAAATTCGTAAATATCAAGAACTTGCGGCAGAAGGTTTCTGGCATGGTGGCTCTGGTGTAGTTGTACTTCCATGTGGTGCTGGAAAAACTATAGTCGGTGCTGCGGCGATGGCTCATGCGAAAGCCACAACATTAATACTTGTTACAAACACAGTTGCGGCTCGTCAATGGCGAGAAGAACTACTAAAGCGAACATCACTACATGAAGATGAGATTGGAGAGTACTCAGGATCGAAGAAAGAGATTCGACCGGTAACTATCGCAACTTATCAAGTTATGACTACACGAAAAGGCGGCGTCTATGCCCACCTTGATCTTTTTGATGCAATTGACTGGGGGTTAATTATTTATGATGAAGTGCACCTCTTGCCCGCACCAATCTTTAGATTTACAGCCGATATTCAATCTCGCCGCAGGTTAGGTCTAACTGCAACACTAGTTCGTGAAGATGGAATGGAGGGAGAAGTTTTCTCCCTTATTGGTCCAAAACGTTTTGATGTGCCTTGGAAAGAAATTGAATCGCAGGGCTATATCGCCCCTGCTGATTGTGTAGAAGTACGTGTGAATTTAACTGAAGATGAACGACTTGCATATGCCACAGCAGAACAGGAAGATCGCTACCGATACTGCTCAACAACTTTGACTAAACATAAAGTTGCCCTTGCGTTAGCAAATAAACATAAAGATGAACAAGTTTTAATTATTGGTCAGTACATAGATCAAATTGATAAATTAGCCGCCGACTTAAATGTTCCGATTGTTAAAGGTGATACTCCAATTAAAGAGCGGGAACGTCTCTTTGAACTTTACCGAACCGGTGAATTAAAGTGTTTAGTTGTTTCAAAGGTCGCAAACTTCTCAGTCGATTTACCGGATGCAACAGTTGCTATTCAAGTATCTGGAACTTTTGGCTCGCGCCAAGAAGAGGCACAACGGCTAGGAAGAGTATTGAGACCTAAATCAGATGGCAGAAGTGCACGGTTTTATTCGATTGTAGCCAGAGACACAATTGATCAAGATTTTGCCCAGAACCGTCAGCGTTTCCTTGCCGAGCAAGGATATGCCTACCAAATTATTGACGCTGACGAGATTCTTTCTGCATAGCACTTCTAAATCTATCTTTATCAATCCTAAAAAAATCATGAGGCTTTCCATTAATTAAAATTACTGGGACTTCTTCACCATATTTTTTCTCAAGTTCAAGGTTTTCATCAATTAATATTTTCTCAATATTAAAATCAAATTCGCTTTTAAATTTTTCAATTTCTGAAAGAGCCACATCACATAAGTGGCAACCACTACGCGAATAAATGGTTACAAGCACCACCTTTACTCCCTTCAACTAACAGGTATCCTCTCAGATGGATTAGAGTTTCCCATATGCGGCTTCGCCCCATTCTGATTATTACTGGTCTTATCTCTTCAATAATCACTGCTCCAGCCCATGCGGTCACCCAGAGTGTTATCTCAGTTCCAGCTAAATTTGTAAATTACTACAAAACCTACAGTGGAGTTTTTGCTCAGAAAGCTGGTACTGAAAATTCCACAAACTTAGATAAGCAGAGCCAGATAAATATTAATTTCAATTTAGTTCCAGATGAATATAAGCCAGCAATTCAAGCGGCAGTTGATGTCTGGTCACAGAATTTTAAATCTACCGTTCCGATTAATGTCGAGACACTTTGGGAGCGCCAAGCCAATCCCGGAGTATTGGCAGCAGCATCTCCAGGACGTTTTTTTAACGGATTTACAGGCGAGCCAGATTCCACTCTCTGGTATTCATCAGCAATGGCAAATGCACTTGCCGGAAAAGATTTGGATCCAAATAATCCAGAAGTAACTATTCGGATAAATTCCACAAATGGGCCTTCGCTCTATTTAGGCACAGATGGAAATTGCCCAAGAAATCAATTTGATCTTGAATCAATAATTATTCATGAACTCGCACATGGTCTTGGTTTCCTTTCGAATTCCGATTACGACCAAATTTTTAGAAATGGGAATTTGCAACGACCTACCCCCTATGATGCTTATGCACAATTACCAGATGGCCGTCGATTAATGGATTTGCCGGCACCTTCAGCAGAACTTGGTGCTGCAATGACAAATTCTCTTTTCTGGTCGGGAGAAAATGGAATAAAAGCAAATAGTGGTATTAAGCCAAAGTTATATACACCAGCTATTTATGAGATGGGGTCATCTGTAAGTCATTTAGATGAAGCAACTTTTTCGCAATCCCCTACTGATTCTGTGATGACGCCAAATCTTGCAAATGGTGAGGTTTTTCATTCTCCCGGACCGCTTGCTACCGCAATGATGCAGGACATGATGATTAAACCTCCTGCTGGAACTCCACTTGGAATTCCGCAAGCGCCACAGAATGTTCGTGCACTTGTAGGAGATAAATCAGCCTTAATTTATTTCGATCCGCCAGCCAATGCACGATCTGCCCAAGTATCCTCATATAAAGTGCACATTTCCCCGACAGGAATTGATAAAGAAGTCACTGATAGTCCCGCAACAGTCACCGGACTTAAAAATGGAACCACTTACATTTTCTCGGTTACCGCATTAAATTCAAACGGGACCTCAGAAGCCGCTATATCTAATTCAGTCATCCCTCAACCAAATTGGCTTTCTACTGTAATTGATAAAAGTGCGGATGGAAAATATCTAACTCAAGGAATATTTGCCGGGAAACAATTTATCGTTTACTCAGATAGTAAGCATGGCTTATTAAAGATGGCAACTTACTTAAATGGTAAATGGAAGATAAATACTATTGATGGTGATTCAACGCTTGATGGTCGGACAACTAATGACGTCTCTGGAAGCAATTCGTTCTGTACCGGTCAGAGCGGCAAGAAAAATGTTTTAGATATCTTATATGCGGACTTAACAGATAAAGATCTTCGATTAGCCGAATTTGATGGGATGAAATGGGATTACAGTATTGTGGATGGCAATGCCGCCGCAGTACAGGATTACAAAGAGGTAAATCGAACTATTACTGGTTCTAACGTATCAGTATCAAATTCTTGTGTAAGGACAAAAGATGGCCTTCAAGTTTTCTATAGAGACCAATCACAAGGAATCATTCTTGGCGCAACCAAAGTTAGTAGCAGATGGAAATATGAGATTGTTGATGGCGATAAGAACGAAATGGGTCGTTCAACCGGAGATGTTGGATTTCATCTAAAAGCTATAAATATTTCAAATAAGGTTTATCTCTTATATGACTCAGTTAATACTGTAAATATGGAAAATAAAGCCATACGAGGTGAGGTCAGATTAGCAACAAGGACTTCAAGTAATACAGAGGATTGGAGTTATGAAACAGTTCAAGGCTTTGGTGGTTTGACAGCAGTTGCTGGTTTTGATGTTTCATTATTGCAACAAGGGAAAAATATCTATGCGGCCTGGTTAACTGCTAGCGGATTCTCAATTCCAAATCCAGATCAAATTTCATGGGGATTGATAACACCAATTTCAACCTCTGTATCGATTAGTGCAAAGAATTATGGCGCGCCTACTGCCCCGATTTCTATCGGAGATAAATTTGTACTATTTAATTGTGCTTCAAGGCTCTGTGCAATAAATAGATCGAGCCAATTTATCTCTTTGGTCTCTACTAAGAACTTTGATAATTCAGCTCGATCAGAATGGATTACGATAAATAAAATTCGCTACGTAGTTTCAAGTAGCGATGGAAAATTATCGCTATTTAAGCAGCCTTAATTATTTAGCGTTGCGGCGTTGAATACGAGTTTTCTTCAAAAGTTTTTTATGCTTCTTCTTCGCCATTCGCTTACGACGCTTTTTTACGACTGAACCCATCTCACATCCTTTCCTAATTCAATGGCTTAACAATACTGATTCCAAAGCCCAATGGTGATTCACTCCCGACGATTACACCGATACTTGACTTATAGAATACGAAAAGCGGCGTTCCTTCGAATGAATTTACCGCTCGCTTGCTTCCCAATTTAGAATATTGAATTAAAACTGGGGTTGGCTTCTTGGGCTTCCAAGTTGGGATTCCGATGAGAGATTTTGCGGTTGGAAGAAATTTTAATTTCTCCTTTCCGTACTTAAAATCTTGAGCAAGGTCTATATTCCTCGGTGCTTTTAAATATATAGGCGAACTGAATCCACCATTCTCGTCCATACTAACCTGAAAATATTTTTTGGATAAAAATGCTCCAACTAATATTCCGGAGTTTGAATATGAGATTGAATCAGGGATAACACCCTCAGTCATGGGAAGTGGATAAGTCTGGAGCAAATTACCCGTATTTGATATTTTCCAGATGACCAGAGTGTTTAAAGTATTTGTTGGTGTTATCACTGGATCAATCTGAACATTATCTGGATTTATTGTTACCGGCTGGGAAGCAGATTGTTGAGTTGGTTGGGAACTCGTTGGAGTAACTCCGAGTAAATAGATATTACCTGTTGTATCCCTAGTAATTGGTCCTGCAACTGATTCAGTTTTTATTGGTAAATCCCATTCTTTTGTCCCATCTAATCCATAGGAAGATAGTTGAGCCGAAGCGAGTCCAGAAGATGGATTTTCTATTGTTGAAGATAATAAAAGTGAATTACCTATTAATAACCCACCAGATACTTGATCACCAGAATTTTCATATTTAATCGTGAAATCCGGTCTTTTTGCTACTACTTTCACCACAGCGAATGCAGGTTCGCAAATTAAAAATAAAGAGAAAATTCCAATTACAAATAATCTATATTTCTTCACGCTAATTCTTGGGAGCGATCCCGAGCCGCCTTCATTGAATTAGCAATTAAATTTCCAAAATTTCCTTCGTTGAATTTTGCGAGCGCGGCTGCCGTGGTTCCATTTGGACTAGTTACATTTTCTCTAAGAGTTTTGGGATCTTTTCCAGAATTTTGCAACATCTCGGCGGCTCCAGCAATTGTTTGAATTGTTAAGATTTTTGCATCATTTTCTGATAGTCCGAGCAAGGTTGCTCCCTTTATCATCTCTTCAACAAAGGCAAAGAAATAGGCTGGGCCGGACCCACTTGTAGCCGTTACTGCATCCTGAAGTGATTCATCTACAACTATTGCCTTACCGACAGAATTTAAAAACTCTAGAACGAAACTCTTTGATGCGTCATCTATTCCTGAGCCCAAAGAAAGAGCAGACATCCCTTTCCCGACCACCATTGGAGTATTTGGCATTACCCGGATTACTTTTGCACTCGGCACTTTAGACGTTATGAATTCAATTTTTTTACCTGCTGCGAAGGAGATTAGTAGCACATCTTTCTTATAAGTTGATGCGGTTTCATCTAGTAGAGAACCTAGGTCCTGTGGTTTGGTTACTAGAAGAATGACATCACATTTCTTGCAGAGCTCATTTAATGCTGACTTAACAACTCTATATTTTGATGTGATTTCAGCCGCTCTTTCATCACGCTTTTCGTAAAAGATTATTTGTGCTGAAGGAAAACCTGCCCCAATTAATCCTGATAGAAGCGCTTCACCCATAACGCCAACGCCAATTATTCCAACAACTTGGTTCGACTTCGCAAGTGACATAAGTGAAGCCTACAACTACTCTTTACCTCTATGTCTGATGTTAAACAGGACTTCGCTAGAGATTGGGTTGAGTTTTACGATCCCCAAAATCCCGAACATATTTTTAAGTGTGATTTAACTTGGTTAACTTCAAATTGGAACTGTATTTATGGTGGTGGTTGCCAGGGAATTGATAAGAATAAACCAAATGATGGTTGCTGCTCTGATGGAGCCTATTACAGTTCAAAAGAAGATGAAGCGCGGGTAACGAAGTACGCAAAAAAATTAACTCCTGAAATGTGGCAGTTTTATGAAGAGGGACATGACCGAAAAGGTAATTTAAAGATTACTGAATTGGGCTTGGATCGTGATCGTAAAACCAGAATGGTTAAAGATTCTTGTATATTCTTAAATCGAAAAGGCGAAAGTGAAAATTTTGGTTGCGTTCTGCATCATCTAGCCATTAAAGAAGGTGTTCACTTCTCTGAAACCAAACCAGATATTTGCTGGCAACTTCCACTCCGCCGCAGTTATGAAACTCGGGATACTGGTGATAAAGAAATCTCTGTTACGGTGATCGGAGAGTATGAGAGAAAGTCTTGGGGAGAGGGTGGCCATGATTTTGATTGGTACTGCTCTGACAATTTAGAAGCACACACCGCTAAAGTTCCTGTTTACATCTCAAGTAAATCTGAATTAATCGCCATGATGAGTCCCGCAGCATATGAAATTTTAAAAATGCACTGTGATAATAGAATGAAAGCTATGGATAAAGTAGGAAGAAAATTCCTTCCGCTTTTTGCCGTGCACCCAGCAACTTTAAAGAATAAATAACTATGCGCCATTTGGGCTATTTCGCTATGTTAGCTTTCACAATTGTTGGTTCATTCTGGTTAGAAATATTCTTAAAAATTGGGGTCTTGAAGCGGTTAAAGATGGTATTGAAATCTCTTATTCCGGGAGGAGTTATTTTCTTACTCTGGGACGGATACGCAATTGCTAAAGGGCACTGGCATTTTGATCGTGCACAGATTCTTGGAATTTACGGACCCGGTCATATTCCACTAGAAGAATATCTTTTCTTCATATTCGTCCCAATCGCTGCAATTATGACTATTGAGGCTGTCACAAAAGTTAGAAAGGATTTGGGCGATGAGTTATAGCCAGATTGCACTATTGAGTGTAATTGCAACTCTGTTTTTCGATATTTTTCTAATTAAGCGCAGGTTAATAATGAAAAGTGCATTCTGGTATTCATATTCGATTATCTTGCCATTTCAATTACTTACAAATTGGTGGCTCACTTCGAGAAATATTGTTATGTACTCATCTGATTCCATCTGGGGACTCCGTATTGCTGCGGCGCCCGTGGAAGATCTTCTATTCGGGTTCTCTCTAATCCTCATAACCCTAGATTGCTGGGTTGCTGTCACCAGAAAGAAGTAACCTATCCACTATGGCCAAGGCTCCTGCTAAAGATCCATTTCGTTGTTCGGAATGTGGTTGGAGTACAAGTAAGTGGGTTGGCAGATGTGGTGAATGTCAGACTTGGGGAAGCGTTGAAGAAATCTCCGCCCCTAAAAAATTATCTTTAGTTCCAACTGCAGTTTCAACTCCAGCTAAACCAATAGGTGAAGTCAGCCTAGAAAGTGCAAAGGCACGAACATCTGGTGTTTCCGAATTGGATAGAGTCCTTGGTGGTGGATTAGTTCCTGGTGCAGCAATTCTTTTAGCTGGTGAACCAGGAGTTGGAAAATCGACTCTGCTATTAAGTGTTGCAGCCGAAAGTGCTAAAAAGAAAATCACTTCGTTATATATCTCTGGCGAAGAGTCTGCATCTCAGGTAAGACTCCGTGCCGAAAGATTATCTGCAATAGATCCAAATTTATGGCTTGCTGCCGAATCCGAACTTGGTGCGGTAATCGCTCATATTGAAGCCGTAAAGCCTGAACTATTAATCATTGATTCAATTCAGACCATTACTAGTGGTGCAGTAGAAGGTGCACCAGGTGGCATCACACAGGTACGTGAAATAGCTTCTGCTTTAATACGAATAGCAAAAGAGCGCGCTATAACTTTAATGTTAGTTGGCCATGTAACTAAAGATGGCACAGTTGCTGGACCTAAGTTGTTAGAACATCTGGTCGATGTGGTTTTAAATTTTGAAGGAGATCGACACTCGAGATTACGCTTGATTCGGGCGATAAAAAATCGCTTTGGTGCATCCGATGAGGTTGGTTGCTTTGATATGAATGAGAATGGAATTACCTCACTTGCAGATCCAACCGGATTATTTACCACCCGCCATGCTGAACCAGTTCCCGGAACTTGTGTCACGGTAACTCTGGAAGGTCGCCGGCCAATTCTTGCTGAAATTCAAGCACTAGTCAGTGCGCCAGGTGCACAGGAGCGAGATTATGGAAATAATCGGCGAGTTACATCTGGCTTAGATAATTCTCGAACAGCAATGACACTTGCCGTCTTGGAGTTAAGGGCAAATGTACGTGTAAGTGGCCGCGATGTTTATGTAGCAACTGTTGGTGGAATGAAAATTTCTGAACCTGCAGCGGATCTTGCACTTGCTCTGGCAGTTGGTTCTGCTGCAAAAGGACTTGCCCTTCCGGCCGACTTAGTTGCTATTGGAGAAGTTGGATTAGCCGGTGAGATAAGAAAAATAACCGGTGCCCCGCAACGTATACAAGAAGCTGCCAGGCTTGGATTTAAACGTGCCATGGTTCCAGTGGGAAGCGATATTAAAGTTTCTGGAATCGAAATCCTTGAAGTTGCCCGCTTAGATCAGGCAATCTCCAAGGTTCGAATTAATTAGAAGCTGTTCCTGCTAAATCGCCAGGAGTATCTGGTGCAGCAGTCTTTGGTGTTCCAGAGAAAGTAAATACTTCATCATCACCAGATTTTGTTACATCTACAAGAGTTATCTCTCCAGCTTTAATATCTCCAAAGAGAATTTTTTCAGATAGTACATCCTCTATTTCACGTTGAATTGTTCTACGTAGCGGACGAGCACCGAGAAGTGGATCGTAACCACGTTTTGCTAGTAATGCCTTCGCATCACGGGTTAATTCAATTCCCATGTCCTGACTCTTTAGACGCTCATCAAGATTATTAACCATTAAATCAACAATCTGAATAATTTCTTCCTCACTTAATTGATGGAAGACAATGACATCATCAATACGATTTAAGAACTCTGGGCGGAAGTGATTCTTAAGTTCATCAGCAACCTTGCCCTTCATTCTTTCGTAATTTGTAACGGTATCCGAAGCGTTGGTGAATCCAAGATTTAGACTCTTTGAAATATCACGAGTACCTAAGTTTGTAGTCATAATTATGATTGTGTTCTTAAAATCAACTACCCGTCCTTGAGAATCAGTTAGTCGGCCATCTTCAAGTACTTGTAATAATGAATTGAAAATATCTGGGTGAGCCTTTTCAATTTCATCAAAAAGAACAACAGAGAATGGCTTACGACGGACCTTCTCAGTTAATTGACCACCCTCGTCATAACCAACATAACCTGGAGGGGCACCAAAAAGCCTTGAGGCGGTGTGCTTCTCAGAATACTCAGACATATCCAATTGAATGAGGGCATCTGCATCACCAAATAGGAACTGTGCAAGAGTTCTTGAAAGTTCAGTCTTACCAACTCCTGAAGGACCAGCAAAAATAAATGAGCCGCCGGGTCTACGTGGATCTTTTAGACCCGCACGAGTGCGACGAATTGCCTGTGAAAGAGCTTTAATTGCTTGATCTTGTCCGATGACACGTCGGTGCAACTCCTCTTCCATACGTAATAGTCGAGCCGTCTCTTGCTCAGTTAATTTAAATACAGGGATACCAGTTGCATTTGAAAGAACCTCGGCAATTAACTCCTCAGTCACTTCTGCAACAACATCATCCTTGCCACTTTTCCAAGTCTTCTCAGCCTCGGCTTTTTCAGAAATTAAATTCTTCTCTTTGTCGCGAAGTGAGGCCGCCTTTTCAAAATCTTGTGAATCGATCGCTGATTCCTTATCGCGACGAGCATCTGCGATTAAATCATCATATTTGCGAATTTCGGGTGGAACGGTCATACGTCTAATCCGTAACCGTGAACCAGCTTCATCAATTAAATCAATCGCCTTGTCTGGCAAGAAGCGATCTGAAATATAACGATCTGCCATCTGCGCAGCACCCACAAGTGCATCATCCGTAATTGAAACTCTATGGTGTGACTCATAACGATCACGTAGTCCCTTAAGAATTTCAATAGTATGTTCAACCGTTGGTTCATTAACTTGAATTGGTTGGAATCGTCGCTCTAGCGCAGCGTCCTTTTCAAAGTGTTTACGGTATTCATCAAGAGTCGTGGCACCAATGGTCTGTAGTTCTCCGCGTGCCAACATTGGCTTCAAAATGCTTGCAGCATCAATAGCACCTTCTGCGGCACCGGCACCAACAAGTGTGTGAATCTCATCGATGAAAAGGACGATATCGCCACGAGTTTTTATCTCTTTCAAAACTTTCTTTAAGCGCTCTTCAAAATCTCCACGGTAACGAGAACCTGCAACAAGCGCACCTAAATCTAAAGAGTAAACATGCTTATCTCGAAGAGTTTCAGGTACCAATCCTTTAACGATTGCTTGCGCAAGGCCTTCAACGATTGCAGTCTTACCCACACCAGGTTCACCAATTAGAACAGGGTTATTCTTCGTACGGCGTGAAAGAACTTGCATAACTCGTTCAATTTCTTTATCGCGACCAATAACTGGATCTAATTTATTTTCACGTGCTGCCTGAGTTAAATTCCGACCAAACTGATCAAGTACTAGTGAGGTTGCAGGTGCACCTTCAGCTGGACCGCCAGATGTTGCCGCTTCTTTTCCTTGATAACCTGAGAGTAATTGAATTACTTGTTGACGCACCCGATTTAAATCAGCACCAAGTTTTACCAATACCTGGGCAGCAACGCCTTCGCCTTCACGGATTAAACCTAAAAGAATATGTTCGGTACCAATATAGTTGTGGCCAAGTTGTAGTGCTTCTCTTAATGAAAGTTCTAATACTTTTTTAGCACGAGGAGTAAATGGAATATGTCCGGATGGAGCTTGCTGACCTTGACCAATAATTTCTTCAACTTGAGAGCGAACTGCTTCGAGTGAAATATTTAATGCTTCAAGAGCCTTTGCAGCCACACCTTCGCCTTCATGAATCAAACCAAGAAGTATGTGTTCGGTGCCGATGTAGTTGTGATTGAGCATGCGCGCTTCCTCTTGGGCGAGAACAACAACTCGCCGAGCTCGGTCGGTAAAGCGCTCAAACATTCCAATCTCCTTATCTAGATCTGCCCATACTCTAGGGCACTTTGATAACCACTAATGAGTCGAATTTATGCCCGATTTGGTGAGATTTTTCGAGAATGGCTCAAGAGTTTCTAGAGAGTTAGGAGCATCCGGGTGTTGCCCAGGGTATTTGGCTTCATATTCTCCAAATCCAGGAACTCCGCGATACCGCTATCGTATGAACGTAACAACTCGTTATAAACCTCATGCGAGACCGGCGTTCCCTCAATCACCTTAAACCCATGGCGCCCAAAAAACTCTGTCTCAAATGTCAGACAGAAGATTCGCTTTACGCCAATCTTTCGGGCTCGGCCAATTAATTCTTCCAAAATTTTATGACCAACTCCTTGGCCGCGAACAACATCTTCTACTCCGACAGTTCTAACTTCAGCTAAATCTTCCCAAAGAACATGAAGTGCACCGCAACCTACAACTTCACCATTTAATTCAGCGACAACAAATTCTTGGACTGTTTCATAGAGTGTTACTGTCTCTTTCTCCAACATTCTTCTACTTGCTTTATTTACATCGATGATATGCCTAATAGTTTTTATATCAGCAGTTGTTGCTGGTCGGATAATTACAGACATTATTACTCTTCAGGTTTTACTAGTGGGAAGAGAATAGTTTCCCTAATTCCAAGTCCAGTTAGCGCCATAAGTAAACGATCAACACCCATTCCCATTCCACCCATTGGAGGCATGGCATATTCCATAGCACGAAGGAAATCTTCATCTAACTGCATTGCTTCTAAATCACCTTTTGCTCCAAGTTTTGATTGTTCGGTTAATCGATCTCGTTGAATTACTGGATCAATTAATTCAGAGTAACCAGTAGCTAATTCAAAACCTTCAACATATAAATCCCATTTTTCAACTACTCCAGGCTCAGAGCGATGTGCTCGAACTAGTGGAGAGGTATCTACTGGATAACCCTTTACGAAAATAGGTTCTTGTAACTGATCTTTACAGGTGTGCTCAAAAATTTCTTCGGCGAGTTTTCCAGTTATCCATTTAGGATCTACCTTCATCCCTAATTTTTCTGCAATTTTCTTTAATGAATCATAAGAGGTAGTACCAGTTACCTCTTCTCCAACCGCATTCGAGATTAATTGAAAGAGAGACGCTCCTTTCCAAGTACCGCCGAGATTCAACTCTTTTCCATCATGATGTTTTACGACATGGGAACCAAAGGTAGCCATAGCGGCATCTTGAACCAATTGGCGAGTTAAATCTGCAATTGAATTCCAATCTCCATAAGCCTCATATGACTCAATCATTGCAAACTCTGGTGAATGGCTTGAGTCTGCTCCTTCATTTCTGAAGTTTCGGTTTATCTCAAAAACCCTCTCGATTCCTCCAACAACGCATCGCTTTAAATAAAGTTCCGGTGCAATTCGTAGAAATAAATCCATCTCATATGCATTTGAGAAAGTCTTAAATGGTCTAGCAGTGGCACCACCGTGCATCACTTGAAGCATTGGTGTTTCCACTTCTATAAAGTCTCGCTTAGCAAAAGTATCGCGCAGTGACTTCATTACCTGTGGACGTAAACGCGCATTTGCACGTGCCTCTGGTCTAACAATTAAATCCACATAGCGCATGCGAACGCGGGTCTCTTCTGATAACGGTTTATGTTCAACTGGAAGGGGACGTAATGATTTAGCTGCAAAAGCAAATGAATTAGCAAGTATTGAGAGCTCGCCACGTTTTGAAGTTATAACTTCGCCAGTTACGCTGACAATATCTCCAAGATCTACATCGCTCTTCCAATTATTTAAAACTTCTTCGCCCACTTTATCTAGTGAAAGCATTGCCTGTAATTCAGCACCCTCACCTTCTCGCAAATTAGCAAAACATAATTTTCCAGTATCTCGTTTAAAAATCACTCGGCCTACAACGCTCTCGATTACACCGGTGGCTGTATCTATTGGAAGATTCTTATATTTCTCACGTAATTCTTTTAGAGTCGTGGTTCGCGGCACTGAAACTGGGTAAGCCTCAGTTCCCCGAGCGATTATTGCCGCGCGCTTCTCCCGACGAATTCTTAACTGCTCGGGTAGGTCATCCTCAATATTTTCGCCCATTATGTGGGTAAGCCTACCTTTTAGGAATTCCGCTCGTGGACAAGTCGGAGACCTATTAACGTTAAATCTGGTTCATGAAAATCAATATTTTCGCTGACACCAATAACAAGAGGGGCTAAGCCACCAGTTGCAATCACAGTTACATCTGGAGTCTCTGGGTAGAGCTTGCTCAATTCATCACAAATTCGATCTACTAATCCATCCACTTGTCCGGCAAAACCATAAATTGTTCCTGACTGCAACGCCTCAACAGTATTTTTACCAATTACATTTTTTGGTTTAACCAATTCCACACGTCTCAATTGAGCGGCGCGTGCTGCCAGAGCTTCCACGGATATTTCAATACCTGCTGCAAGTGCGCCACCAAGAAATTCACCTCGAGGCGAGACCACATCTAGATTTGTAGAAGTTCCAAAATCAACCACGATACAAGGACCATTTTCGCCAAATAACTCATGTGCAGCCAGTGTATTAACTATTCGATCTGCTCCAATTTCTTTTGGATTATCTACTAGAAGAGGGACTCCCGTCTTCACTCCTGGCTCAACAATAGTTGTCGGCACCTCTTCAAAATACATAGAGACCATGGTTCGTAATTCACGTAGCGAGGCAGGAACTGTTGAGCAGATAGCCAAAGCATCAACAATGTATCCATCTATCAGATTCGAAATTCGTATCCATAATTCATCTGCTGTGTCTCGAGGATCTGTTTTAACTCTCCAAGACTTAATTAGTTCTGCATCGTCAAAAATTCCAAGAACAGTATTGGTATTTCCGACATCAATTGTCAGTAGCATTCTTACTCCATTCTCAAATCTAAGCCAATATCAAGTACCGGTGCTGAATGCGTTAAAGCACCAACAGCTAGATAATCCACACCAGTTTTTGCATAAGCATTTGCATTCTCAATTGATAATCCTCCAGATGCTTCTAATCTGCACCTACCACTTACTATCTCTACTGCTGCTCGGCATTCATCAGGAGACATATTGTCGAGAAGTACCAATTCCGCACCAGCCTCAACTACTTCTTTTAATTGATCTAAAGAATCAACTTCAACTTCTAATGGGATATTTGGATAATTTTTTCTAACAGAATCAAATGCTTTAACTACGCCACCTGCAGCTAAAACGTGATTATCTTTTATTAATGCTGCATCAGATAGTGACATACGATGGTTCTCGCCACCACCCATTCTTACAGCAAATTTTTCAAATTCACGTAGAAATGGTGTTGTCTTACGAGTATCTCGAATTTTCGTTTTAGTTCCTTTTACTTCCGACACCCAGCGATTTGTCAGAGTTGCTACTCCACTTAACCTTCCCAATAGATTTAACGCAGTACGTTCAGTTAAAAGTAGTTTTCTTGTATTTCCTTTTGCGCGAAGTAAAACCTGGCCCGCATTAATATGACTTCCTTCTGAAACAAGGATTTCATATTCAGTTATTCCTTCAGATTCAAGAACTGCTGCTGCAACATTTAATCCCGCAACTATCCCGGGCTTGCGCGCTACGAACTCTGCTATTGAATCCTGATTTTCTGGAATTGTAGATTTGGAAGTTACATCACTTCCTCCTGCAAGGTCTTCAGCAATTGCAGCAGTTACAACTTTCTCTACATTTTTTGGGTCAAGACCAATTTCAGTTAATTTCGTATTTAATTTGGTAGATAGCATTTAATTCACACTCTCTTCCCTTACGCTCCAATTACCATCAACATCAATTGATTGGATGATGTGCTTCAACCACTTCTCAGAAGTTTCCGGATAATCACTTCGCCAGTGAGA
Source organism: uncultured bacterium (assembly GCA_963923215.1). GTDB lineage: Bacteria > Actinomycetota > Actinomycetes > Nanopelagicales > Nanopelagicaceae > AAA044-D11. The sequence goes on along the minus strand of CAWULH010000009.1, from coordinate 2,870 downwards.
TCCACGAGTCTCTTCTCGCGCAATGGCAGCCTTAACTATTGCAGTTGCTAACTGAAAGAGATTTGAGACTTCCCATGCTTCAAGACTTGGTGACGAACTTTGATGTTTTCCTAATTGATTTAGAATTGCCAATGTTTCATTCAAAGATTTTTCTGACCTCAGTACGCCCGCACCTTTACTCATAGCCAATTGCAATGGCATCTTTATAGAAGGATCGGCTAAAAATATTTTTTCTTTACTTTCAATAGGGTCTTCTTGACTGCCTATATTTTTTGCAATTGTTTCGGCAATTCGAGTCCCAAAGACCAATCCCTCTAATAATGAGTTTGATGCCAATCTGTTGGCACCATGGGCTCCAGTACATGCGGTCTCTCCACAAACATAAAGATTCTTTATTCGAGTACTTCCATTTATATCTACTTTTACCCCACCAGATGCATAATGAGATGCGGGTGAGACTGGAATTAATTGAGAGATAGGATCAATTCCATTCTCAATGCAAGATATATAAATTGTAGGAAATCTCTCCTTAAAATCTTTTATCGATGTTGCATCCAGCCAAACATGTGGAGTGTTCTGCTCTTTCATCTGTCTAAATATTTCTTTTGCGACTATATCTCTCGGGGCCAAATCGGCTTGCGGGTGAACTCCTAACATAAACCTCTCACCTTTATCATTAACTAAAAAAGCCCCTTCACCGCGAACTGCTTCACTTATAAGTGGTTGCTGACCTTTCTCAGTCTCATCTCTCCATAAAACAGTTGGATGGAATTGAATAAATTCAACATCCTCAATTTCAGCACCTGAACGTAATGCCAGTGCAACACCATCTCCCGTTGATACTGCCGGATTTGTAGTCTGTGAATAAACCTGACCTAATCCACCAGTCGCAACTACTACTGCTTTTGCAAGTGCGCGGCCCACACCATCAATAGTTCCGGCACCAATGACATGGAGTGTTACTCCACATACAGCGCCGCTCTTTCCTTTTAAAACATCAATAGCTAGAGCATTTTCTATAATTTCAATTCCTTCATCACTTTGCACCGCTACAAGTAATGCTCTAGATACTTCAGCACCAGTTGCATCTCCACCAGCATGAAGAATGCGATTTCTTAAATGACCACCTTCGCGCGTCAATGCAATTTCTCCAGTTTCGGATTTATCAAATACTGCACCGCGGGCAATTAATTTACGAACTGCTTCTGGCCCTTCCGTAACAAGAATGTCTACGGCTTGGTTATTGCAAAGCCCAGCCCCTGCAATCAATGTATCTTTCTTATGCTGATCCGGTGAATCTCCAGGACCAAGTGCTGCTGCAATCCCACCTTGTGCCCATTTTGTTGAACCTTCATCAATTTTTGCTTTAGTTACAAGTAACACTGAGAGATTATGGGAACGTAAATTAAGAGCTGCAGTTAATCCAGCAACACCTGAACCAATTACAATTACATCTGCTTTAACTGTCCATCCTGGTTCACCGGCCAAAAGTTTCATCCGTTATCAATCAACCTAACACCATCTACCCAACCTGCAATTAAAGTCCTCTTATTTTTCGTACTTTCTTCCGCTAGTTCAAAAGTGTCTTCATCAATTACTTCTGCGTAATCAAGAATAAATTTTGGCTCCTTAGCAAGTATTTTGTGTACAGCTTCGCGATCATGACCACCCTCTCGCAATGCCTTTGAAATGATGAGGGCAGCCTTTCTTCCATCAGAATTTAATCTGATATTTCTTGAAGAAAGTGCCAAACCATCAACATCCCTAATAATCGGAGCAGAAACAATTTCTATATCTAAATTTAATTCTTTTACCATTTTTTTTATAAGAAATAATTGTTGATAATCCTTCTCTCCGAAATATGCAACATCAGGCATTACTAAATCAAATAATCTCTTAACTACAGTAAGAACTCCATCAAAGTGCCCAAATCGATGCACTCCTTCAAACAATTCACCAACAGGGCCGGCCTGAATAATTTTCGGCTCGTTTGGATAAATCTCTTCTAAAGTTGGCTGCCAGACAAATGTTGCACCTGCTTTTTCGGCCCGTGCTACATCTTCTTCTGGAGTTCTCGGATATTTAGCTAAATCTTCCTTATTTTCAAATTGCAAAGGATTTACAAAAATCGAAAGTACAACTTCCTCACAACGTGCCCGAGCTAATTTAATTAATGATTCATGCCCAGCATGAAGAGCCCCCATCGTCGGCACAAAGGCCAACGGGCGTTTTAACTTCATTTCCATGCTCCAGTCCTCTCCTGGGTACCGGGCCAACAAGAGTAGGTTACTGGTTCCATTACTTATCGTGCAAAAGGTCTATAACTCTTCCTTTGCCAACTAATTCTCCATCCGGATCAACTTCATACCATGGTTCCAAAACGAATCTACGTTGATGTGCAAGAGGATGCGGCAAAAGAAGAGTCTCACTATTAATAACTAAATCATCAACTGAAATTAAATCTAGATCTAAGGTACGAGGACCCCAATGAATTTCTCTGGTCCTTCCAAATATTTTTTCTATCTCAAGACATTTTTTTAATATCTCATGTGGTTCAAGATGGGTTTCACCCACCAACACGGCATTCAAATATTTTGATTGCTCTGGACCGCCGATAGGGTCGGTTTCATAAAATTTCGATACTTTCGCGTTACTTATAAATTCTTTTAGTTTTGAAATTGCCCCATTTAGATTCTCTGCTCTGTCACCTAAATTAGAACCTAATGAAATTACAGTTTTCATCGCTCTTTTGAAACTGAAACGGCAATATCACTTACACTTGCCGAGACTGGAGCTGAAGGTTTATGAACCGTAATAATTATTTTTTTAATTTTACTTTCGAAATCTAGGATTTTAATAGCAATTCGTTC
>CAWULH010000008.1:0-20646 GCA_963923215.1 uncultured bacterium | reverse complement strand
GAGAAAATTAAATTTATTTAATTTTTTCCCGAACGAGTTGTGGAAGGTTGAGCGCGTTAGCGCGAAACCTCCACCAAAATAAATTTATGACCCAATCCGAAATATAAATATAGTTCTGCCATGCCTCAATACTTATTTGCAGTTCACCATGATTTGACTGAACCAAAGTTATCTGCCGAACGTCAAGAAAAGTCTTACGCGGATACCGGAGAATTTAATAAGAGATTAATGGATGGTGGACATTTTGTTTATGCAAACGGAATTTCTGATCCGAGTGATGCAGTATTAATTGATAATCGGAATGGCGAAGGCAAAATCACCAAAGAGATGTATATAAAGGGCAATCGCTATCTAGGTGGATTCTGGGTTGTTAATTTTGACGATGATGAAACGGCGCAGAAATGGGCAAAGGATGCATCACTGGCCTGTCAGCAGATGATTGAAGTACGACGCTTTCACGACTAGAAAAAGAATGAAGGCGCAAATCTGAATCGCTTGACCTGGACATTCTATTAAATTTTTTATTTATCGGAATCCCATTCATATGCGCGTTCAATTTTCACTATCTCTATCGAATATCTTTCATAAAAGTGAGTCTTAGCAAGAGCTTTTGCATTCTGATGATCTAAGTCATCGCGCCAGACTTTTATTGCTTCTAAAGTCTCAAAGTAGACGATGGTTACTCCCTCACGAGTATCAGGATGACGAATCCCATGATGCTTTATATATCCAGGTACGGATTTAATTTTTTCAGTCAGAAAATCATTATGTTGGTAATAAAGCTCGCTATTTGCAGCAGTCCGCTTTGATGAAAAAATTACTGCATATGACATTGGCTTCTCCTGGCTTCGTAATCAACCTATAACTTAAGTCTAACTATGCAACTCTGCTTATAGTTTTACCTTTATTCTTAGTAGAACCCAAAGGCTTTACTTCAACAAAGAACTTCTTGCCGCGCGGTGATCGCCATTCACAAGAGCCATTTTCGAAACTTCTCACACTCCAGCCACCATGAGTTTTCATCTGATGATGCCTTCTACATAAGAGTCCTAAATTTGCAGGCGATGTTGCACCTCCTTCATCCCAGGGAATTGCATGATCAATATCGGTTCTGTATCCGGGCTGTGCGCAACCAGGAAAGCGACAAGTTCGATCACGTGCCATTAGGAAATCAACTAAATGTTGTGGAGGTATATAAGTTTCTCGCCCGCAATCTAATAAATTTCCAGAAGTTGGGTCAGTAATAAATCTCCGCCATTTTCCATCAGCTGCAAGTTCCCTAGCAACTGATGGAGGTATCGGTCCATAACCTTGTAATTCCCCAGGGTTATCAGCAAGCCCAAGAAGAGTTGGTAAATCAATTGTTAAAGAAACTGAAACAGGTCTTCTGTGAGCTTTTCCATCGTCCTCTGTAATATTTAAATAATTTGATGCAATCGCAGTCAGAGCATCGGCTTTCTGAGCATCTGCTAATAAATCTTTTATAGAGGAAACTTTTTCAGTTTTCTCTACTTCACTATCTAATTCAGCCTGCAACTCAGGGCTAAGAAGGTTCAAAGGTGAGGCTTTAGCTGCACGGATTCGCTTCTCAATAGCCAACTTAATTGTTTGAGCATCTTCTGCAGGTAGAAAAGCAACGAGAGTAGCCATTCCATTTGGCTCTGGATAAATATTTACTTTGCGGAGTTCGCGATCTCGAGTTACAACTTTCTCGAAATTCTCTGGAGCAATTTCTGCAATTGATTTTCTTATGAATTTACTTATCTGTCCTGGAGTTCCAAATTCTGCCTGAGCAATTACTTTACGTTCTAATTCAGCAAGTGCTTCCGGTTCGATTCCGTCATCAATTACTCTCCAAGTCTCACGAGCAATTACATTTGCATGAGCAAGTGAAATCTCCCCAATTGCTAGTGCATCTTTAACTTGATGGAGGTGATTATTTAAGGCGCGTGCAACATCAATTCGATCCTGCGCTGTTTGATGAGCGAGACGGAGTGCGGTTCCGACCTCTTCTCGTTCTTCTTGATCAACGCCATCCCAAATTCCTTTTTCACTTCCACCAGGCTTATCTCCGGCAACTCCTAACAAAATTTCAAATTGCTTGGCTTGCATAAATCCATTCTGTTTTTCCCAAGCAGCCAATAAATCAACGCGGCCACCCTCATCTAAATCCATAACGTCAATTGCAGCTAATTCATTAATTGCGGCAAGTGAGGCTGGTTGATGCAATATTTCAGTAACTCGTTCTTCAAGCGGACGATCCACTTTGAATTTATCTGCTGGGATGAATCTTCTTGCCATGTTGCGAATATTTGCAACGACCACCGACAAAAAGAGGATATTTCAATCCGTTTGTAATTAATTAGGAAAAATTTCATCCTTTACCGCATACGGGTTGTAAATAATTACTTAATCGCCTTTACCTTTAGTAGGCTAATGGCATGTCAAAAGTTCTCGCATCGCTTCCAAAAGGTGAAAAGGTAGGTATCGCATTTAGTGGCGGCCTAGATACATCTGTTGCGGTTGCGTGGATGCGAGAGAACGGTGCAATTCCTTATACATATACGGCAGATCTCGGCCAGTACGATGAAAGTGATATTGGTTCAGTTCCAGGACGTGCAAAAGAATATGGCGCTGAAGGATCTCGATTAGTTGATTGCAAGAGCGCATTAGTAGAAGAGGGTTTTGCAGCAATCGCATGTGGAGCTTTTCATATCCGTTCTGCTGGAAAGTTTTATTTCAATACAACTCCTCTAGGTCGCGCAGTTACTGGAACTTTATTAGTTCGCGCAATGATGGAGGATGGCGTATCTATCTGGGGCGATGGCTCAACATATAAAGGTAACGATATTGAGCGTTTTTATCGTTACGGATTATTAGCAAACCCAAATTTAAGAATTTACAAACCTTGGCTCGATAAAGATTTCGTAACTGAACTTGGCGGCCGTAAAGAAATGTCCGAGTATCTAACGAAACACAAGTTGCCTTATCGCGATTCAAAAGAGAAGGCATACTCAACCGATGCAAATATTCTCGGTGCAACTCATGAGGCAAAGTCACTTGAGTTACTAGATGTTTCCATGGAAATTGTTGAACCAATTATGGGTGTTGCCTTCTGGCGTGAAGATGTAAAAATCTCAACTGAAGATGTACGAATTAAATTTAAAGCTGGTCGACCAGTTGCAATCAATGGAAAAGAGTTAGATGGAGTTGCCCTTTTAATGGAAGCAAACGCAATTGGCGGTCGACATGGTCTTGGTATGTCAGATCAAATCGAGAATAGAATTATTGAAGCCAAGAGCCGTGGAATTTATGAAGCACCAGGCATGGCACTTCTTTATATTGCTTATGAGAGATTAGTTGCAGCAATTCATAATGAAGACACAATCGCAAATTATCATGCTGAGGGTAGAAGACTTGGTCGTTTACTTTATGAAGGTCGTTGGTTAGATCCACAATCATTAATGCTCCGTGAATCCTTGCAACGTTGGGTTGCTTCAGCAGTTACGGGTGAAGTAACAATTCGACTACGTCGCGGTGATGACTATTCAATAGTAAAGACCGAGGGACCAAATTTCTCCTACCACCCAGAGAAACTTTCTATGGAACGAGTCGAAGATGCTGCATTCGGTCCAACAGATCGAATTGGCCAATTAACGATGCGAAACCTTGATATCCAAGATACCCGGGCAAAACTGGAAATATACGCGGAACAAGGTCAACTTGGTGATGGACAATTTAAGTTAATAAAAGAACTAGATAATAAGAGAAATAAGGATAAGAAATAATTAAACTTATTAAACTCTTAAAAAAGAGGGATGTGTAATATGCCAGGCCAAGTAAAGACAATCATTAATGTAAAGCACGAAAATAGAGATCGAGTAACTGTTCTCTTCCGTGGAATTCTGGTATTTCCAATGTTTATTTACTTGGGCTCTTTAATGCAAGCATGGCATTGGGGAATATCGAGTGTAGTTTTTACGGTTCCAGTGATTCTGACTTTAATATTTAGGGGAAAGTACCCAAGTTACATTCTCACTTTCAACCATGCGATGTTGGAATTATCTACTCGAATAACAGCATATGTACTTTTCCTGACTGATGATTACCCATCAATTGAGCGTAATGAAAATGTTGCAGTTCTATTTCCTGATGTAGAAGGTGGTAAGAAATTAAGCCGTTGGCAACCAATCTTTAAAGTAATTTTTGCAATTCCTTTGATTATTCTTGGAATCATTTACACGGTCTTATCAATAATTCTCTCGTTTCTTGCTTGGATTCACATTCTTGTTACAGGTAAGTATCCCGACCCGGTTATTAAGTGGGTAATTGGTTGTATTAAGTATTGGAACCGCCTAATCGGTTATGCCGGGGTTCTGGTTACTGACGAATATCCAACCTTCAAACTCTTTTAAGGAAATTATGCAGAGAAAAATCGCAGTAGGACTTAGTGCAATCGCTTTATTACTTGATTTCGTCATAGTTACGTCAGTTACTTTAAATCTAGCCTGGGTTCGCACATATGCGGCGGGAGGCCAGTACACATCATTTCCTGGATCTGTTCGGCTTATGTATTTATTCCAAGTTGGTTTTGTAGTAGCCGTAAGTATTTTTCTCTGGAAAATAAGAGATGGAATGAAATCTCAGACAGATTCTAATTTCGCCCTTGCAGTTATTTGTATTTACGCAATAAGTGCGGCGTCTCAATTATTTTCAAAGTCTTCGCATGAACGACTTAATTTCATACCGGCGGCATTAATCATGTGGGGCTTTTACGTCCTGCGCAAAGGTGGAAATAACCAGTAATTTCTAAATTTGCCCCTGTTTAAGCGGGCATTTACCCCTCCTGGAAGCGTGTTGCATCGCAAATACCCAAAAGTACAGGCATACCCTTAATTTCAATCTTCCCCGGGGTATGACCGTCTCTCGAATAGAGAGAACTAACTAGGTTGGGGAAGGAAATACAAAATATGGCACTTCTTTCATGGAAGATTCATGGAAATGGAAAGTCAATTTCATCAGGTGAGGTTGTTTCACCAGATGAGCGTCTTAGCTGGCCACTAACAATTGGCCTAGGTCTGCAGCACATTGCAGCTATGTTCGGTGCAACATTCTTGGTACCAATCATCACCAAGTTCCCACCAACAACAACGCTATTTTTCTCAGGCGTTGGAACAATCCTATTTTTAATTATTACAAAGAATCGAGTACCTAGCTACTTAGGTTCTTCTTTTGCATTCCTTGCTCCAATTGGCGCAGCTATGGCTGGCGATAATGGTATGGCAGTTGCACTTGGCGGTGTATTGGTAACTGGTGTTCTACTTGCACTAGTCGGTATGCTCGTAAAGTCCGCAGGTGTTGCATGGATTAATAAATTAATGCCGCCAATTGTTACTGGATCAATCGTAATGATTATCGGATTAAATCTTGCAGGTGCTGCTAAGAATAACTTCGTAGCAGGTCCAGAAGTCGCTGGAGTAACTCTTGCTGCTGTTGCACTTATTGGAGCGCTTTCAAAAGGCTTCCTAAGCCGCATCAGTATCTTCGGTGGCGTCGTCGTTGGTTATGTTTATTCATGGCTCCGTTTTGGTCTAGATACATCACATATCAAGGCTGCTAAATGGTTTGGAATGCCAGAATTCAATACTCCAGCATTTAAATTATCTGCAATCTTGGTATTCCTACCAGTTGTACTAGTTCTTATTGCTGAAAACGTTGGACACGTTAAAGCAGTCTCCAACATGACTGGAAAAGATCTAGATGACTCAATGGGTGATGCACTTATGGCAGATGGTGTTGCAACAGCACTCGCTGGTCTTGGTGGCGGTTCTGGAACAACCACATATGCTGAAAACATTGGTGTTATGGCTGCAACGCGCGTCTATTCAACAGCTGCTTATATGGTGGCAGCGCTTGGCGCGATTCTCCTTTCACTTGTTCCAAAGTTCGGTGCAGTTCTTTCAGCAACACCAACTGGTGTTCTAGGTGGAATTGGCGTTGTCCTTTACGGAATGATCGGTGTACTAGGCGCAAAGATTTGGATTGAAAATCGCGTTGATTTCGGCGATTCAGTAAATCTATTTATTGCTGCTTCAACACTTGTAATTGGTATTGCAGATATGTCATGGGCTCATGGAAAGTATTCCTTTAACGGAATCGTTCTAGGAACTCTAATGGCAACTGTTGGATACCACTTACTGCGTGCACTAAAGAATATGGCTAAGTAGTTCTAGAAAATCTAAGAACTTAATAGCGGAAGGGCCCTGGTTGAATTCCAGGGCCCTTTTCAATTTAACTCTTACTTCTTAAATGTTCAGTGCTAATGATTCGTACCGTGTTGGTGCGAGATCGCATAACAATTGATTGAGAATGTATCCGGTGTTCACCAAAACGGATGCCTTCGAGTAATTCACCTGGAGTAATTCCGGTTGCTGCTAAAAATATATAATCACTTTTAACTAAGTCTTTACTTGTATAAATTTGATTTAAATCCAACCCCGCCGCAATTGCCTGAGTTTTTTCACCCTCTGATTGAGGTGCCAACTTTCCCTGAATTTCACCACCCAGACACTGCATCGCACATGCAGATATAACTCCTTCTGGTGTGCCACCAATTCCATAAAGTAAATCAACTCCGGTGCCTGGCCGAGCAGCCATAATTGAGCCAGCCACATCACCATCTTGGATAAATTTGATTCGGGCACCAGCAGCACGAATTTCTTCCGCAAACTTATCGTGACGCGGCCGATCAATCATTACCACTGTTAATTCATCCACACTCTTATGTTTCGCTTTAGCAATTCTTTTTAGATTCTCAGTTATAGACTCACTAATATCTATAACGCCAGCAGCCTCTGGCCCTACTGCAAGTTTTAACATGTAGAAAGCATCTGAAATATTTAACATTGATCCGCGTGAAGCAAGCGCAATAACTGAAATTGCATTGTTTGCACCCTTTGCAGTCAATGTAGTTCCATCAATAGGATCGACTGCAACATCACACTCAGGACCTGTGCCATCACCAACGGCCTCACCGTTATAAAGCATTGGCGCATCATCCTTCTCGCCTTCGCCAATAACCACTGTTCCACGCATCTGGACAGTTGAAATCATCCGTCGCATCGCTTCAACAGCCGCATGGTCCGCATCATTTTTTGCACCGCGACCAATCCACTTTGACGCCGCAATTGCTGCAGTTTCAGTGACTCGAACTAATTCCAGGGCAAGATTTCGTGAAGGTATTTCCATTTATTCGGTGACTCCAAGAGCGCGGAAATGCCAACCGGCGTCCTTCCACCGCTTTCGATCAAGTGCATTACGCCCATCAATAATTATTGGCTTTGCAACAAGAGATTTTGCTTTTACTGGATCAATTTCTCGGTAGATCTTCCATTCGGTTAAATGCAGAACAATCTCAGCACCTTTAAGTGCCTCATCAATTGTCGTAACAAAATTAAGGGCAGGAAATCTCTTACGTGCCGGTTCTATTGCCTTTGGATCGTGAATGACAACATTTGCTCCTGCCGCTTGAATCTGAATCGCAATATCAAGCGCAGGTGAGTCCCGCACATCATCACTATCTGGCTTAAATGCGGCACCAAGTACAGCAATCTTCTTGCTCTTTAAATCTTCAGATAGGTCACGTTGTACCAATTCAATTACGCGCTTTCTTGCCCGTAGATTTATTGAATCAATTTCTCGAAGGAACTCAAGAGCTTGATCAGCACCGAGTTCTCCAGCCCTGGCCATAAATGCACGGATATCTTTTGGCAGACAACCACCGCCAAATCCGATTCCCGCCTGTAAGAAGCGATTGCCAATGCGTGGGTCGTAACCAATTGCTTTAGCAAGAACGGTTACATCCCCACCAGCGGCTTCGCAAATTTCTGCCATGGCGTTAATGAATGAAATTTTTGTGGCGAGAAAAGAGTTTGCGGCAACTTTTACCAACTCAGAAGTTGGCAAATCGGCTCGAACCCATGGTGTTCCTTCATCAATATTCTTCTTATATAACTCTTTTAGTTTTAATTCCGCCGCATCATTTGTAACTCCAACGACTAATCTATTTGGTTTGAGAGTATCTTCAACAGCAAATCCTTCTCGAAGAAATTCTGGATTCCAAGCCAGATCAACTTCTGGATTTTTATCTTGGAGTCGCTTACGTAATCGCTCCGCAGTACCAACCGGAACGGTAGATTTTCCAACAACTAATGAGCCCGCTTTTGCCACCGCAGCGACTGCATCAAGTGCAGCATCAACATATCTAAGATCTGCCGCAAGGGAATTCTCCTGTTGTGGTGTTCCAACACAGATGAAGTGAATATCCGCAGCAGCGATATCGGCGAAATTCGAGGTGAACTTCAAAGTACCTTTTTTAATCTCGGAAGAGAGAAGATCTTCTAAATCTGGTTCGTAAAAAGGAACTTTCCCCTGATTTAATAATTCAATCTTCGATTTATCAATATCAACACCCGTTACTTCAAATCCCATATTTGATACGCAGGCGGCATGCGTTGCTCCAAGATACCCAGTACCTATTACGGAAACTTTAAGCGTCACCTGCCTGATATTAGTGGTGGTTCGCGATACCTTTTAACTGTTATGAGTAGCGCATATCCAGGAGTGAGTGTCGTCCTACCTATTCTCAACGAGGAGCGGGACCTTGATTCAAGTATCACCTCAATTCTGAAACAAGAATATCCAGGTGAATTTGAGGTGATTCTCGCACTCGGCCCTTCAAAAGATCGTACAAATGAAATAGCTAGAGAACTTCATCTGCGTGATAGTCGAGTAGTACTTGTCGACAATCCAACAGGTCGAACCGCAAATGGTCTCAATGCCGCAATAGCAAAATCCAAATATCCATTAATTTCTAGAATTGATGGACATGCGGAAATTTCAAATACTTATCTAAAGAATGCTGTTGAGATTCTTCAGAGAACAGATGCGGTAAATGTCGGCGGAATTATGGCAGCAGTTGGAAAAACTAATTTTGAAAAAGCCGTTGCAATTGCAATGCGCTCGCCATTAGGAGTGGGTTCCTCAAGATTTCACATTGGTGGAAGTGCTGGACCTTCAGACACTGTTTATCTAGGTACATTTAAGAAGGATGCATTAGTTACTGCTGGTGGCTACGACGAACGTTTCACACGTGCACAGGATTGGGAATTAAATTATCGACTACGAAAGAATGGTGGAACAGTCTGGTTTGATCCTTCATTAATTGTCACATATCGACCCCGATCCTCCATTTTGAAATTAGCAAAACAATATTTTCAATATGGAACTTGGCGCCGTGCAGTTTCAAGGAGTCATAAAGGAACTGCAAATTTCCGATACCTAGCCCCGCCAACCGCAGTAATCATTAATCTTTTATCGCTTATCTTGGGTTTTGCAATAAATAAAATCTTTCTTATTCCGTTAGCAGCATATTTAATTTTGATTCTGATCGGCTCACTTTTTATTGGAAAAGGAGTAATAAGCAGAGCGCTACTTCCGATAATTCTATTAACAATGCATATGGTCTGGGGAATTGGTTACCTTATTTCACCCAAGAATTTAGTTGATAGTGTTGATGTAAATGAACCTATTTAATAAAAAATCTGTACTAACTTCAGTTTTAGCAGTATCAATTTTTGGCGCAAATTCAGCAAGTGCCGTTCCGGCCACTTTTAAATTTGTCGGATCTGGTTTTGGCCATGGAGTTGGGTTAAGTCAGATAGGAGCGAAGGGTCAAGCTCTTGAAGGTAAGAGTGCTATTGAAATTCTTGATTATTACTTTCCAGGTGCAACGGTTACCCCAATTCCTGATGCAGTTCCAATCAGAGTAAATACTGCACATCAAATCACTACTGTTTCTTTTTCACTAGTTAATGAAGCACCCGGAACAGCTGCGGCAATGCGTTTAGTAGACTCGGCTTCAGAGTCATCGCAACCAATTGATTTAAATACACCAACAAGTTTTTTGGTCACCGGAAATCAAATAATTGTTACTACTAAAGGTAACGTCATTGGAAGTTCGAGTTTCTGGTCGCTAAATTTAACTTCCCCAACTTCTTATCTAATTCAAAACGTTTCTGGAACAACCATGAAATTAAAGTATGGAACTATTCAGATAAAAGTCGTGCCAGTAAAAGGCGGGGCTGGCAAAATCGAAGTAACTGACACTATGCGCTTGCACGATGAATATCTTTATGGGATAAGTGAAGTTCCATCAATGTGGCCAGCGGCGGCACTCCAGAGCCAGGTGATTGCATCACGAACATATGCACTTAGCCGGATGGATAAAGTAAGAACTGAATGTGACTGCAATATTTATTCATCAAAATATGATCAGGTTTATGGTGGTTATGGAAAAGAGCTGGAGCCAAAATATGGGGCGCTCTGGCGGCAAGCTGTTGATGCCACTGTAACCGATGCGCAGAATGGCTTGATGATTACTTATAACGGAGCACCAATTAATGTTTATTTCTTCTCATCAAGCGGTGGGCAAACCCAGATGGCTGCGGATGTGTGGGGTACTGCCGTTCCATATCTTTCCAGCGTTCCAGATCCTTGGTCTTTAGATAAGAAATTAAATCCAAAGTATTCAAAATGGGTTCGGGTAGTTACGCAGAAAGTGATGGCAGATGCGTTTAATCTGCCGGATGTAAGTAAGTATGTAGTTGCGTCACGTACACAGAGCGGGAGTGTCTTAACCGTAAAAGCATTTTCAACAACTGGAGAGAGCGCAACTCTGCCTATCGGAAAATTTAAAACTTTAGTGAAACTTCCATCTTCGTGGTTTGCAATGCCAGATTCAGTAACTTTGAAGGACTCTTCTTCAGTAAATAATTAATTAGCGTGAAGAATTGAGTTAAGGCCACCCCAGTCGCCAGTCTTAGGTAGAGCTTCTAGTGCGCCGTTTTCGGAATTCCTTCTGAAAAGTAAATTGTTTGCACCACTTAATTCACGTGCCTTAACAACTGTGCCGTCAGGTAATTTAATTTTCGACCCAGCGGTTATATATACGCCTGATTCAACAACACAATCATTTCCTAGTGAAATTCCAAGCCCTGCATTGGCTCCAAGCAGTGAACGCTCGCCAATTGAAATAACTTCTTTACCACCACCGGAAAGAGTTCCCATGATTGATGCGCCACCACCAATATCAGATCCATCTCCGACAATAACGCCGGCAGAAATTCGACCTTCAACCATAGATTTACCAAGAGTTCCGGCATTAAAGTTAACGAATCCTTCGTGCATGATGGTTGTACCAGAAGCTAAATGTGCGCCAAGTCGAACACGGTCTGCATCAGCGATTCGCACTCCTTCAGGAATTACGTAATCAACCATTCGAGGAAATTTATCGACACCATAAACCGTAACATTTCCATATTTTGCGCGGAGTTTTTGACCAACCTCTTCATATGTTGAAACCAGACAAGGTCCACAGGATGTCCAGACCACATTATTCAAAATTCCAAATATGCCATCAAGATTTAATCCGTGAGGCCTTACCAATCTATGTGAAAGCAGATGAAGTCGTAAATATGCATCACTTACATCATTCGGTGCATCACTTAAATTAATTTGAACTTTCACAGCTTTTTTGGAGACTTCTCGGATATCGTCCCTACCTTCAAAAGTTGCTAGATCAGGAGTGGATGATGGCTCGCCTAACCCAAGCGTGTGATACCAAGTATCTAAAACATCACCATTATTCGCGATTGTTGCGATCCCATATCCAAAAGCGGTTGCTGCGACCATGGGGTAACGCTATCAAAGCCCTTGACCAATTAGACTTGCTTGTTGTGAATGGAGCGCGATGCGAGTAGCCGTATATTGTTCTTCATCAGCGAATATAGATAAGAAATATGTTGATTTTGCATTCGACCTTGGTACTGCTCTTGCCTTAAATGGGATTGATTTGGTTTGGGGCGGTGGCCAAGTATCAATGATGGGTGCAGTTGCAAAAGCGGTGCGACAAGGTGGCCGAAAAACTTTTGGTGTTATTCCAGAACATTTAACTAATTTAGAACTCTCAGATCCAGAATCAGATGAGATGTTTGTCGTAGACACAATGCGAAATAGAAAGCAGAAGATGGATGATTTATCAGATGCTTTTATTGTTCTTCCAGGAGGAATTGGAACACTTGAAGAGTTCTTTGAGATTTGGACATCTAAATATTTGGGATTTCATAAGAAGCCATTGGTCGTCTGCGACCCAGATGGTGTATTTGCTCAACTTCGAACCGGGCTTGATTATTTAGTTGATCTAAACTTTATGAATCTCAAACAGGATTCTTTAGTGAGTTGGGTGAGTGATATTCCTAGCGCTCTCAAAGCAATAGGAATATAACTTCTCTTATGGGCGGAATAGTTGATTTCCTGGCCAGTCTTCCAGAGGAAGAACGTTTTATACTCTCAATGCATTATTTAAAAGGAATGACTGAAATTGAGATTGCGAAAACTTTAGGAGTGCCAGAGCGGGCTGTTATTTCCGTTATCACGACTGGGAAGGCTCGTCTACTTTCCGCGTTAAATGAGGGCAAGGAGAAGCCTTAAATTCAATTTTCATACTTTGAAAATATTTGAGATAATTACGCCTTCAAGTAGAGCAAGGCGCCTTACCCCAAAGGAGAACACCAATGGCAGCTATGAAACCTCGAACTGGCGACGGACCAATGGAAGTCACCAAGGAGGCTCGTAGTTACATCATGCGGATTCCACTAGAAGGTGGCGGACGTCTTGTAGTTGAATTAAATCTTGAAGAGGCAACCAACCTCGCATCTGTTTTAAATGCTTCTGTCGCTCTAGTTAAGAAATAATCAAGAGCTCTTTATGAGCAGAAATATCCCTGAGATTGATCTAATCGATCTAGGGAAAATAGATTCCAATAAATTTACGGGTTTTGCAATACCCATAGGCCAGAAAAATGAGAAGCCTTTAATTGCTAATCAAAATTTTGCAAAAGCCCTCGTTAAAACATTTTCATTTGATATAGAAAACGAATTAAAAAAATGGCCGGACTTCGTAGGTAAAAGTGGAGAACTCCTTGAGATTCCTCTAAATCTCAAAAAAGATAAGAATGTTCGCTTCTACTTAGTTGGCGTTGGTGAAGGAAAAAGAGAGGATATAAAAAAAGCCGCTATCTCTCTTGCCCGCAAAGTTAAAGGAAGCGGGCAGAAAATCGCTTCAGGATTGGTAACGGAAAAGGCATTTATAAGTAATTTTGTGATGTCTTTAATCTTGGCTAGTTTTATATGGAATCTGAAGAGCCCTAAGAAGGACGAAAAAGGAAAATCAGCATTCACAATTATCGGGAAAACTTCCGAATTCAGTGAAGGTGTAACTAGGGGGATTCATCTAGCAACTGGAGTCTGGCAAGCCCGCGAATTGATACATACCCCGTCAAATATTAAAAATCCTAAGTGGCTTGCAGATCAAGCGACTAAGTTAATAAATTCTAGTAAGAATTCCGCCCTTAAGATTTCTATCAAATCTGGAAGTCAGTTGAAGGAATTTGGCGGATTAAGAGCAGTTGGAAATTCAGCACCAATACCAGGTCCAAGATTTATTGAAATTAAATATCGACCACGTTCGGCAAAGAAATCCCCTCACATTGTTCTGGTTGGTAAAGGAATTACTTTTGATACTGGTGGGGTAAGTCTGAAACGGCCCTACGAAATTATGGCTCCAATGAAATCAGATATGGCAGGTGCGGCCGCTGTGCTCGCGACTTTATTAACCGTTTCAAAACTTGGAGCAAAAGTTAATGTAACAGGTTTGATGATGGTTGCTGAAAATTCTCTTTCTGGAACATCACAACGACCAAGTGATGTAATTACTCATTACGGAGGAACAACTGTTGAAGTAATTGATACAGATGCAGAAGGAAGATTGGTTCTCGCGGATGGACTTGCTTATGCCGTCAAAAATTTAAACCCAGATTACTTGATTGATATTGCAACATTGACTGGATCAGCGACACTTGGATTGGGTCGGCAATACGGCGCAATGTATACGCGTAATAAAAAGTTGGCGAAGGAATTATTTGAAGTTGGGGAGCGAATTGGAGAGCGCGTCTGGCATATGCCGTTAATCGATGATTATTCAGTCGCCCTAAAGAGTGATGTTGCAGATTTTAATCACACCGCAGATAAAGAGAATTTTGGAGCTGGTTCTGTAACCGCCGCGCTTTTCCTTGAACATTTTGCGGGAAATTTAGGGATTAAAGGGAATTGGGTTCATTTTGATATTGCTGGAGTTGCGAGAAGTGAAGCTGACTCTGGCGAAAATCCAAAGGGTGGAACCGGTTTTGGAGTACGTTTGCTCTCAGAATGGATAGGAAGCCTTTAATAAATAACCGCGGAGATATGTCTGCCTTCGCTGAAGGATTTCCGCACGAAGATTTCTTTATGCAGCAAGCCAGAAGAAATGGCATTGAAATTGGAGTTAATGATCCTTCAGTAGCCACCGCTGGATTAATTACATTTATTTCAGGGTTAGTAAATGCAAAAACGATTGTCGAAATTGGTACAGGTTCAGGGGTTGGCGCACTGGCTATTTTTCGAGGGGCGACTTCGGACTCCACAATCACTTCAATAGATTCAGATCGCGAAAATACGGAGAGTGCTCGTGAGATTTTTGATGAAGCAGGAATTTCACCGCAAAGATTTAGATTAATTAATGGAAATATTATTGAAGTCGTCGGCAAATTAGCCGATGCAAATTATGACCTAGTCGTAATTCGTTCCCCAAAAGATATGGTCGATGTCGTTCAAGAAAGTTATCGCATGCTTCGTAATGGCGGAATATTAATAATTGATAACGCACTTGATGGCGGGAGAGTGGCAGATCCCACCCAGCGAGATTTTGAAACGATTGCTCGCAGAGACTCAGTAAAAGCTGTGAAAGATGATGGCAGATGGCGGAGCACCATACTTTCAATTGGCGGAGGAGTATTACTAGCCAATAAAATCTGAACCCTATGAGCCAAATGCCCGAAACTCCTTGGTGGGTATCTGAATACCAACCTACACAAGTTCAGGAAAATAAACCGCAGCGAGGCATAACAACTATTGCAATTCTCATGGCAATAATCGCCGGAGTCATTGGGTCTTTTATCGGTCGCGCTACAACAAATTTACATACTCAAACTAATTTAGTTTCTGCTAAATCAACAATTGAAAGAGCACCGGATTCAATTGCATCAATTGCAGCAAGAGTCTCGCCATCCGTGGTTTCCATAACTGTTTCTACTCCAAATGGCGGTGACACTGGTTCAGGATTCTTTCTAACTAGTAGTGGATATGTATTAACAAATAATCACGTAGTCAGTGCTGCAGCAGACGGTGGCGGGAGCATACGAGTACAGTTAATAAATAATAAATCTTATCCAGCAAGTCTTGTTGGCCGTGATGCGGCTTATGATTTAGCGGTATTAAAAATTGATGTCACTGATGCACCGGCATTACAACTTGGAGATAGTGACAAAGTTTTAGTTGGTGATGGAGTTATTGCAATCGGTTCACCACTTGGCCTAGCCGGCACAGTTACTTCAGGAATAATTTCGGCGAAGAACCGAGCAGTTACCTCAGGTTCAGGAAATGGCGAAAGTTCATTTATAAATGCGCTACAGACGGATGCTGCTATAAATCCTGGAAATTCTGGTGGTCCACTCGTAGATATGTCAGGTGCAGTAATTGGAATTAATTCAGCGATAGCGTCTTTAGGATCTGGATTTGGTAGCCAATCCGGTTCGATCGGACTTGGTTTTGCTATACCAATCAATCAAGCGAAAAAGACAGCGGATCAATTAATCAAAACTGGAAAAGCCACATATCCGATTATGGGATTGCAGTTAACGACAAATTACTCAGGCAATGGTGCATTAGTTGCAACCGTGACTCCAGGATACCCAGCAGAGAAGGCCGGGATTATTAAAGGAGATGTAATAACCGAAATTGATGGAAAGACCATTTCCAACTCAGATGAAGCGATTGTTTTGGTTAGATCTCACAGCGTTGGGGAGAGAATAAGAGTTAAGTTCACTCGCAATGGGACTACTAAAGAGGTTTCAATCACTTTGGTTGCAGCGAAGAACTAATTTAAACTTCTACTATGTTTGGAATTGGCGGCGGAGAGTTTTTAACCTTAGCTTTCGTTGCATTAATCCTCATTGGCCCAAATAAGTTGCCAGAGTTTGCTGTTCAATCTGCAAAATTCATAAGAAAAGTACGGGATTTTGCGCAGGGTATGGTAAATGATTTGAAAGAGAATCTTGGACCGGAGTATTCAGATCTTGAGGTGACTGATCTCCATCCTAAGAAATTAATTAAACGGCATATTGATTCAGCACTCACAGAAACAGAAGAAATCAAAGCTGAAATTAAGAATATTGAATCAAAAGCCAAAATAGATCCGGACTTACTCTGATGTCGCAAGATTTAAGAACCGCACTTTCAAGAGTGATAGATCCAGAATTACGGCGTTCAATAACCGAATTAGGAATGGTTGAGAGCGCAGAAATATCATCAGGTATTGCAAAAATTAAGTTACTTCTGACAATTTCTGCTTGCCCAATGCGAGATAAATTAGCGTTTGATATTGATGCCGCCTCGCGAACAGTTGCTGGGGTAACCAATGTTGAAATTGAATTCGGCGAGATGTCGCAAGAACAACGAGATTCCGTTAAGAAAATGATCCGCGGTGGAAGAGAAGCACATATTCCATTTGCAGAACCGGGCTCATTAACGCGCGTAATTGGAATCGCATCTGGAAAAGGTGGCGTAGGAAAATCCTCACTAACCGTTAATCTGGCAATTGCTGCTGCGAATCAAGGTTTTAAAGTTGGAATCCTTGATGCCGACGTATATGGACATTCAGTTCCGCGGTTAATGGGAATAGTTGGCCAACGACCAACTGCAATTGATCAAACTTTTATTCCAATTGAAAGCTATGGCGTCAAAGTAGTTTCAATGGAGATGTTTAAACCGGATCGTTCCGATCCAGTTGCGTATCGAGGTCCCTTACTTCACCGTGTTTTAGAACAGTTATTGAGTGATGCTTATTGGGGAGACTTAGATTTACTATTTTTGGATCTACCACCCGGAACCGGCGACATTGCGATTTCACTTGGCCAATTAATTCCAAGTTCAGAAATTTTAGTTGTGACCACACCACAAATTGCAGCAGCTGAAGTTGCAGAGCGAGCTGGAAGAATTGCACATCAATTAAAGCAGAACATAATTGGTGTGGTTGAAAATATGTCAGATATGAAATGCCCAAAATGTGGTGAAAAGATTTCCTTATTTGGAAATGGTGGTGGCGCTGAGAGCGCAACCAGATTATCCAATTTAGTAGGTGCCTCAATTCCATTAATTGCTTCAATCCCATTCGCTCCGGAATTGCGCGAGGGTGGCGATAATGGAAATCCGATAGTTATTTCAGATCCGCAAAGTGAAGCAAGTAAGGCAATTAACGAATTGGCCCTTAAATTAGCCAAACGTTCTCAATCGATTGTGGGGCGAAGACTCCCCGTCTCGTAGCAGTGATTTAGACTTGGCTAATGAAATCGCCACAGAAGAGACCCAGTAAAAAGGTCGCACCGGTGGCGAAGGGAATAGCAACCGCCACTCTTGCGACTGCCACCAAAATTGTCTCACCTATAACTCCAAAGCCAAATTCAAAGGCCCTAGAACGTAAAAATATTCGTTCTGCAATTGTTTCCTTTGCATCTTTAGTTGGCCGACCAGTTAAAAACGAGAACGGTTCGGTAATTGGGAAATTAGTTGATGTCGTTGTGCAAAATACTGGTGATACTTACCCAGCAGTTTCTGGGTTAATTGTGCGAGTTGGACAGAGCACCGCATATATAGATGGCGCGCGTATTACTAGATTAACTCCGAAAGAAGTGGTTCTTCAGGCTAAGAGTATTAATTTATCTAATTTCGAAAGGCGTCCCGGAGAATCACTTTTAGATTCTGATGTTCTTGATCATCAAATTGTTGATGTTGATGGTCTTCGGGTAGTTCGAACTTCTGATCTTTACCTTGCGCCATTAGATAAAGAAATACGCGTTGTAGGCGTAGATATTTCATTTAGATCATTTTTAAGAAGATTATTTCCAAATATTATTTCGCGTAGACCTAATCCAGAGTCTGTCGTGGACTGGTCGAAAGTGGCTTCGTTAGCCGATGGTTCTGGAGTAGTGCGTTCATCAGAATCTCGTGGTGCACTCAGCAAACTTCGTCCGGCTGATATCGCTGACATTATTGAAGATTTGCAAGGCCGAGAGAAGAGCGCTCTCATTGAAATGTTGGATCCAAAATTAGCCGCAGATGCACTTGAGGAAATGGAAGATGAAGAACTTCAAGGATTGATGCGCGGTCTTCCAACCGAACGAGCTGCTGAATTGATTTCACAAATGGAGCCAGATGAAGGTGCGGAAGTACTCCGTGATCTTGATGAAGGACACCGTGAAGATATTTTGGAAGAGATGGATACTACAGTTTCGAAGGATTTACGAAAGTTAGTCTCATTCGATGAAACACTTGCTGGTGGAATTATGACCACTCATATTCTCACAGCAACTGAAGATGAGACTGTTGGTAATGCACTAAAACTAATTGTTGAACATCGCGAACGCGATATAAGCGATGGAATTATTATTGTTGATGAAAAAGGTAAGTTAATTGACCATATTCAAATAGTTGAATTGGTCTCGGCTAAACCTTCTGCTTTGCTCTCGACTTTAGTAGGTCCGCCTTATCCAACTGCCGTTAGTATTGAGACGAGGCTTCCAACGGTTATTGAGGAGTTTGCAAATAACCGCGGATCTTCAATTATTGTTGTTGATGAGAAAGAGAAACCAGTTGGCAGAATTCTTGCTGATGACATCATTGACGCAATATCAAATGAGAATGAAGAGAACCATGGAGTAGCTCAAGGAACTGGTGCGCTTTAATGGCAAATAAGAATGTAGAGATGGTATCTCCAAAGAAGTTAAGGCTTGCCGCATTTCTTGGAGTAATGGGGCCTGGAATAATTGCAGGATTATCTGACGATGATCCAGCAGGTATCACAACTTATTCCTCTCTTGGTGCGAAATATGGATACCAACTTCTCTGGACATTATTAATTTCTACTTTTGCTCTAATAATTTTTCAAGATCTAGGAGCGCGGATTGGTGTTGTTACGCGCCAAGGAATGATTGGTTTAGTTCGACAGAAATACGGAGCACGCTCCGGAATGTTAAGTGCGACCGTCTTGGTCATTGCCAATATCGGAACCATGACAGCGGAGTTTGCAGGTATTGCAGCCGCTGGAGAACTTTTTGGTTTAAGCCGCTATGTATCCGTACCAATTGCAGCAATTTTGGTTTCATTTCTGGTTTTGAGAGGATCATTTGCCAGAATTGAGAAAGTCTTCTTCATTCTCTCAGCAGTCTTTTTTGCTTACGTAATTGCAGGATTTCTTGCTCATCCAAATTGGGGAAGTGCATTTAAAGGTTTAGTTATTCCATCAATGCCGCTAACACATGATGCTATTTACATCGCAACAGCGACGTTAGGAACAACCCTTGCACCTTGGGGTCTGGCATTTATTCAGTCTTATGCAGTCGACAAACGTCTTACACGAGATGATTTAAAATTATTAAGAGTTGATGTATGGACAGGTTCTCTACTTACTGGCCTTATCGGATTCTTCGTAATTGTTACATGTGCCGCTACATTGAATAAAGAGGGTATTTCAATTACTGATGCTTCACAGGCTGCAAAAGCACTTGAACCACTTGCTGGAACACTTGCAAAAGATCTATTTGCAATTGGCCTGATTGGCGCAGCACTACTTGCCGCTTCGATCCTTCCGCTCTCAACAGCTTATTCAGTAAGTGATTTAACCGGCCGCCCAGCTGCATTAAATGATAAATTTAAAGATGCTCCACTCTTTTACTCAACTTTTGGGTTCATCACATTCTTGTCCGCAATTTTGATTCTGATACCAGGCGCACCTTTAATAAAGATTCTGATCCTGACACAGATCCTCAATGCCATCCTCCTCCTTCCGCTTCTTATTTACATGTTCGGTATTGCACAAGATAAGAAATTGATGGGTGAGTACATAGCAACAAGGAGTATGTCAATTATCTATTTAGTAATTATTGGTGTTGTAAGCGCTGCTATCTTTGGCATGCTCTGGTTCTCCATAAATTAGTAGAGGAAATTTTGAATCCAAATTCTAGGCACCATCACACGATGCCTAAGGGTAAAGATATTCCACTATTGGCTCTTGGAATTTTTGGCATAGGAACTTCGGGACCATTAATTGCTGGAAGTAAGATGCCGATACCAACCCTTATTTTCTGGCGAAATTTAGGCGGAACACTTCTGCTAATCCCATTTGCCCTAAAGAAGAAAGAATGGGTTACTTCTGTTCAACGTGGAGCCATAAAAACTGGCGCTTTGGCTGGCTTTTTACTTGGCTTACATTTCCTGGCTTTCTTTGCAGCTATGCGATACACAACAGTTGCAACTGGAACAGCTTTAACATGTTTACAACCAATTTTTGCAGCCCTCTTTGTTTCACTTTCCGGGCATCTAATTCCTCGCCGCTCTTGGGGTGGAATGGTGATTGCTTTTATATCTGTACTTCTTATAA
>CAWULH010000007.1:0-22874 GCA_963923215.1 uncultured bacterium | reverse complement strand
ATTAAATGGGCGATATCACTCATGCTTTCACCACCTTAACTTCTCCACGAACAAATCCAAGGTTAGGAATTACCTGAGAATTAATTGAATTACGTGGTACCCAGACTCGGTTATCCGCCATCTCGCTAATTTCAACTGGAAGAGTAATTGAACCAAGATCGCTTGAAATCCGTATTGATTCGCCATCTTTTACTCCCAATTGAGAAGCGCGATTACTTGAAATAAGAGCAACCGCTTTCCGTGCGGTACCGGCTAAATTAACTTCACCCTCTTGGAGTGATCCTAAATCAAGTAGTTGACGCCATGAACTTAATTCAATATCACCAGTTGAGTTTGAAAGTGGAACTGAATCAAATGAGGCTTTCGCACCATCCCAATTCCCAAGTGCATTTATTTCGCGTGTAGTAGCCGCTATTGATGTAAGTTTTATTGGAGTACCCATTTCATCTGCAAGCGCTGAGAGAATTTTTACATCGCTTCGATGATTTGAATCCTCAATCGCTTTTTCAAATGCGCGGACACTTCCCTGCCAATCTGCAAAGGCGCCGCCCTTCTCCACAACTGCTGCCACTGGAAGTACCACGTCTGCAATAGCAGTAACTGATGAATGAGAAATTTCAAAAGAAACTACAAATGAATTAAGTAATTTGTTAAGTGCATCCTGTGAAATATCCATTGGGTCCACGCCGCCGATAACTAATGCATCGAGTGCGCCATCTTCATCTGAATTCTTATTTAAAGCTTCAAGAATTTCTAAAGTTGATTTACCTATTGTGGATGGGAGACTTTGGATGCCCCAAGCACTCTGGACATCAACACGTGCACCTGCATCTGTTACTGGACGCCCACCAGGAAGAAGAGTTCCAATAGCGCCAGCCATTAATGCGCCACGTTCTCCGGCTCGTCTTGGAATCCATGCAACTTTTGCATCTGCTTTTTTAGCAATACTTACCGCAGTTGAAATTGTGCCACTCACTTCAGCAGCTCTCTCACCAATTATCACGATGCTTTTCTCGGTTAAATTTGAAATATCTGAAACCGAATTAATAAGTGTTGCATTTAGTTTCTTTGAACCACGACTAGCGAATGGAGCATCTGAAACAACTTTGAGTCCGCGCTTTCTTACCTGCTTGTAAATTCTTAAGAAGACTATTGGTGATTCATCTTCTGGCTCAAATCCGATTAAAACAATTTGGTCTGCTTTATCAATATCCTTATATGAAGTAGATAAATCGAGAGCAATTGCGGATAAGAAGGAACGCTCTTCATCACTTCCAAAACGGGATCGGAAATCAATATCGTTTGTGCCAAGTGCAACTCTGGCAAACTTTGAATAACCATATGCATCTTGAATAGTTGCTCGGCCACCAACAAGAACACCGGCGCGCTTACCTTTAAGTCCTGCTGCTGCAACGGCTAACGCTTCTGGCCAAGATGCTTCATGTAATTCACCATCTTCTCCGCGAACCATTGGAGTATTTACTCGTTCGCGAGAAGTTAAATATTTAAAAGCCCAACGACCTTTATCGCAGTTCCATTCTTCATTTACAGATGAATCATCCCCCGCAAGGCGACGAAGTGTCTTTCCGCGGCGGATATCTGTACGCATTGCACATCCTGATGCACAATGTTCGCAAGCAGAATCTTTTGAAACTAAATCAAATGGACGGGCGCGGAATCGGTAAGAAGTTCCTGTTAATGCACCAACCGGACAGATTTGAACAGTATTTCCAGAGAAATAGGATTCAAATGGATCTTTCTCATAAATTCCAACTTGCTGCAGTGCACCACGTTCATTCAAGGTAATAAATGGGTCACCCGCAATTTGATTTGAGAATCTGGTGCAACGTGCGCAGAGGACGCAACGTTCACGATCTAATAAAACTTGGGAAGATATTGGTTTTGGTTTTTCAAAAGTGCGCTTCACGCCTTCAAAACGAGAATCGGAGCGACCATTGCTCATCGCTTGATTCTGCAACGGACACTCACCGCCCTTGTCGCAAACTGGGCAGTCCAATGGATGATTAACTAGTAATAACTCCATAATCCCCTTCTGTGCCTTATCAGCAACAGGTGAGGTCAATTGGGTTTTGACAATCATTCCATTTTCAACTGGAATCGTGCATGAAGCTTGAGGTTTTGGAAACGCTCGGCCATTAATTTCAATATCTACAAGACATTGGCGGCAAGCGCCGGCTGGATCAAGAAGTGGATGATCACAGAATCTTGGAATTTGGATTCCTAATTTTTCAGCAGCGCGAATTACAAGAGTTCCCTTCGGAACTGATACTTCGAAACCGTCAATTACAACGGTAATCATCTCTACTTCAGTTAATACATCTGGCGTCATCTGGCACCTACTGCCCCAAAGAGTGTTGATTTAATCGGGTCGAATGGGCAACCACCATTTTTCTGATGCTCAATATATTCAGCACGGAAATATTTAATTGAAGAGATAACAGGTGAGACTGCACCATCTGCAAGTGCACAGAATGAACGACCTGCAATGTTGTCACAAAGGTCTAATAATTTATCTAAATCCGCTTCAGTTCCTTTGCCATCTTCTAAATCTTTAAGTAACTGAACCATCCACCAAGTTCCTTCTCGACATGGTGTGCATTTTCCGCATGACTCATGCTTATAGAACTCAACCCATCTAAGGACGGCACGGACTACACAAGTGGTTTCATCAAATATTTGAAGTGCTTTTGTTCCGAGCATTGAACCTGCTCCTGCCACACCTTCATAATCAAGTGGAATATCTAAATGTTCTGCAGTGAACATTGGTGTTGATGAGCCACCTGGTGTCCAAAACTTTAATTGGTGTCCTTCGCGCATTCCGCCAGCCATTTCTAAAATTTCGCGAAGCGTAATTCCAAGAGGTGCCTCAAATTGCCCAGGATTCTTTACATGTCCAGAAAGTGAGTAGAGAGTAAAACCTTTTGATTTCTCTGTTCCCATTGCCTGGAACCATTCGACTCCATTACTGATAATTGCTGGAACTGATGCAATTGATTCAACATTGTTCACAACAGTTGGACGTGCATACAAACCTGCAATTGCTGGAAATGGCGGACGTAGACGAGGTTGGCCCCGGAAACCTTCAAGTGAATCTAGAAGTGCTGTTTCCTCGCCACAAATATATGCGCCAGCACCAGCATGGACTGTAAGTTCTAAATTAAATCCAGTACCACCAATATTTTTTCCAAGCTGGCCTGATTTGTATGCATCTTCAACAGCTTGAAGTACGCGGCGATAAACATGAACAACTTCACCACGAAGATAAATAAATGCATGGTTTGCGCGAATTGCATAAGAAGCAATAATCATTCCTTCAATAAGCGAATGAGGATTAGCTAGAAGTAAAGGCATATCTTTACAAGTACCTGGCTCTGATTCATCAGCATTTACAACTAGGTAATGTTCTTTTCCATCATTCTGTGGAATGAATCCCCATTTATTTCCCGTTGGGAAACCAGCACCACCACGACCACGTAATCCAGAATCCTTAATTAATTGAATAACTGCATCAGGATCCATAGCCAAGGCTTTTGCCGCCGCTTTGTAACCACCATGACGTTTGTATGCATCAATAGTGAATGAATCTTTCTCATCCCAGTGAGCGCTAAGAACTGGTTGCAACTTAGTCATTACTTACCTGCCTTATGTGCATTTAAACCACGCAATGATGCTTCTCCTGCTTGAACACCTTCATTAGCAAGACCATCATTTAATCCTGCGAGCACTGCTTCGTTCTGACGCCAAGTACGTAATTTATTTGGACCACGCGTTGGTGCAGGTGGATTTCCATTACGTGCAGCATCAACTAAATCTTTAACACTCTGTGGATTCTGATTATCGTAGAACTCCCAGTTAACCATAACAACGGGCGCATAATCGCAAGCGGCATTACATTCGATTCGCTCCAATGAAATCTTTCCATCTGATGTAGTCTCATGATTCTTAATGCCAAGATGTTCTGACACTGAATCATAAATCGCATCTCCACCCATAACTGCGCAGAGTGTATTTATGCAAATACCTACATGGTATTCGCCTCCCGGATGCTTCAAATATTGAGTATAGAAAGTGGAAACCGCTGTGACTTCAGCAGTTTCAAGATTTAATTTCTCCGCAATCTTTTCAATTCCTCGATCAGAAACATAACCATCAATTGATTGAACATAATGAAGTAATGGCATGATTGCAGAACGAGAACGTGGATAGCGAGCAATAATCGAATCCATTATCCCTAATTCTTCATTTGAAAAACTCATCGATCTACACCTCCCATTACTGGATCTATTGATGCAACAGCACCGATTACATCAGCAATCATTGAACCCTCACACATTGCGGATACAGATTGGAGATTATTGAAAGATGGTTCGCGGAAGTGAATTCGATATGGACGAGTCCCACCGTCAGAAACAATATGTACTCCGGTTTCGCCACGTGGTGATTCAATAGCTGAATAAACCTGACCTGCTGGAACACGGAATCCCTCTGTCACAATCTTAAAGTGATGAATCAATGCTTCCATTGACTCACCCATGATTTCTCTAATATGGTCGAGAGAATTTCCCATTCCATCTTTTCCAACAGATAGTTGTGATGGCCAAGCAATTTTCTTATCGGCAACCATTACTGGTGCGCCCTCTAACTTCTCCAATTTATCGCAAGCCTGCTCAATTATTCGAAGTGACTGCTCAAGTTCTGCCATGCGGACTAAGAAGCGTCCATAAACATCTGCGCTCTCAACAGTTGGAATATCAAAATCATAATTTTCATACCCACAATACGGTTGAACTTTCCTAAGATCCCAAGCAAAACCTGTAGCGCGTAAGACTGGTCCAGTAATTCCAAGAGTTGTACAACCCGCTAGATCTAGATATCCAATTCCTTTAGTTCGCTTTATCCAGATTGAGTTACCAATCAATAGCTTCTGATTATCTTTGAAGTCTCTACGGAAATCCTTAACGAGCTGGCGAAGTTTTGAAATTGCATCGCCTGGAAGATCTTGCGCAACTCCGCCTGGTCTTACATAAGCCATATTCATACGTAGACCGGATGCCATTTCAAACATATCAAGAACTCGTTCGCGTTCGCGGAACGCGAAAAGCATTGGAGTAAGCGCGCCTAATTCAAGTGCTCCAGTACCTAGAGCAACCATATGTGATGAGATTCGATTGAGTTCCATCATTAGAACACGGATTACAGTTGCACGTTCTGGAATATCTTCTGTGATTCCAAGTAGTTTCTCAACACCTAGACAATATGCAGTCTCATTAAAAATCGGTGCTAAATAATCCATACGAGTTACATATGTTGTCGCCTGGGTCCAGGTCTTGAATTCCGCATTCTTCTCAATACCAGTATGTAAATAACCAATTCCTGCGCGAGCTTCTGTAACGGTCTCACCTTCAAGTTCTAGAACCAGACGGAGTACACCATGAGTTGATGGGTGCTGAGGTCCCATATTTACAACTACACGTTCTTCTTTAGTTTGACCGATTTCAGTAGTTAAAGAGTCCCAATCACCACCAGTTACGGAATAAACACGGCCTTCAGTTGTTTCGCGTGAAGATGCGTATGCGTCAAAATTAGTTGTCATCGGTAGCTCCTTCTTTGTGAAGGATCTGGAACAGTTGCGCCTTTATATTCAACAGGAATTCCACCAAGCGGATAATCCTTACGTTGCGGATGACCCGGCCAATCATCCGGCATCAAAATTCTCGTCAATGCTGGATGTCCATCAAAAATAATTCCGAACATATCCCACGTCTCACGCTCATGCCAGTTATTTCCGCCCCAAACTTCAACAAGAGAAGGAATATGCGGATCTGACTCTGGAACACTAACTTCTAATCTAATTCTGCGGTTATGAGTTAAAGAAAGTAATGGATAAACCGCGTGTAATTCACGTCCTTTATCTTCAGGATAGTGAACTCCATTTACTCCCATACACATTTCAAAACGCAGACTTTCAGTATCGCGCAATTTTTTAGCCACATCAAAAAGTTTTTCGCGCTTTATGTGAAGTGTTAATTCACCACGGTCAACCACAACTTTTTCAATTGCATCATTAAATTCTGGAAATGCACGTTCTAATTCATCGGCAACATCATCAAAGTAGCCCCCATAAGGACGCTCACTTGAACCGACGGAAATACTCCTACGGACTAGGCCGCCAAATCCTGATGTATCTCCGCTTCCATGAGCACCAAACATTCCTTGATCACTCATGCAAGAAGTCCAGTTATTTGAATAGTTGGTTTAGCTGCGAGCGCCGCTGCCTCAACTTCGCGGATCACTTCTCTGCGATTTACGCCAAGTTTTTCGTTTCCAATTAATTCGTGCAATTTCAAAATCGCATCAATCAACATTTCAGGACGTGGTGGGCATCCTGGTAAATAAATATCTACCGGAACTATGTGGTCTACTCCCTGAACGATTGCATAGTTATTAAACATTCCACCTGAAGATGCACACGCACCCATTGCAAGTACCCACTTGGGTGCAGCCATTTGATCATAAATCTGACGAACAACAGGCGCCATCTTCTGCGAGACACGGCCTGCAACAATCATTAAATCTGCTTGACGTGGCGATGCGCGGAAAACTTCCATACCAAAACGTGATCCATCATGACGGGCATCGCCGAAAGCCATCATTTCAATTGCACAACAGGCAAGCCCAAATGTTGCGGGCCATAGTGAACCTTTACGCATATAACCTGCAAGTTTCTCAACTGAGGTAAGTGCAAAGCCAGCGGGTAATTGTTCTTCTAGACCCAAATTAATCCCATTCCAATCCGCCACGACGCCATACATATGCGTAAGCGACAAAAACTGTTGCAATAAAAATTACCATCTCAACCAATCCAAATAATCCAAGTTTGTCGAATGTAACTGCCCACGGATATAAGAAAACTATTTCAATATCAAAGACGATAAATAACATTGCAGTTAAAAAATATTTAACAGGAAAGCGACCGCCACCTGCAGCATGAGGTGATGGTTCAATTCCACATTCGTATGCATCTAATTTTGCGCGGTTGTATCTCTTTGGTCCAGTAATTGCCGCTACTGCGACAGAGAATGCGCCGAACCCGAAGCCAATAGCTCCAATAACAAGAATTGGTACATATGGGTTCATGATTGTTGGAGTCTAATGCGGCCGGGCTAGGTGCTCAAAGTGCTGTGGTGGCGCTCACCCTTTATAACCAATATGTATTGTGGTGATTCCAAAGGTCAGGTTTTGCCATTCAACCCGATGCCATCCGGCTCGTGACATATGGGCTGCCAGATCCTGCTGATTTGGCCAGGCCATAATTGATTCAGCCAGATAAATGTAAGCCGCTGAATTGGATGAGGTTACTTTTGCGATTTTTGGTAATGCTCGCATTAAATATTTTAGATAAATTGTTCTGAGAATTTTATTTGTCGGATGTGAAAATTCGACAACGACCATTCGACCACCAGGCTTTGTAACTCGCAAACTTTCGGTTAATGCTTTATCAATATTCTGAGTATTACGTAGACCAAAAGAAATTGTAGTCACATCAAATTCATTATCTTTAAATGGCAAGTTAAGTGCATCGCCTTGAATAAATGGTAGATCCGGATTTCGCTTCTTCCCTGCTTCGATCATTCCTTTAGAAAAATCCAATGGAATTACGTCGGCTCCTTTATCTCTAAGTGGTCGACTTGATGAACCAGTACCAGCAGCAAGATCCAAAATTTTCATCCCAGGATTTGGATCAATTATTTTTGTAGCAATTTTTCTCCAGGCTTTGGTGCGACCAAGACTTAATAAGTCATTTATGATGTCGTATCGTTTAGCGACACCATCAAACATCGCAGATACTTCTTCTGGATCCTTGCCTAAATCCGCTCTACTCACCCGTATATTCTTATGGGAGTAGGCTTCATCCACAAATTGACCCCTTAAGAAAGTTGAGCCGATGTCACAAATAAGCACACTTCGTACTGCAGTCATTGTTGAAGACTCAGTAGTAAGTAAATTTGGTTTTGTAATTGGTGGTGTTTTCTTTCTTGCATTGATGGCACAAATTTCATTCCCAATACCTGGATCACCTGTACCAGTAACAGGACAGACCCTTGGAGCACTTCTTCTAGGCACTGCTTATGGATCAGCACTTGGGTTCTCAACTTTATTTTTTTACATTCTTGCTGGAATTGCCGGAGCACCGATTTTTGTCAGCCATACAAGCGGTTTTGAACATTTAACTGGAGCAACTGGTGGCTATTTGGTTGGAATGTTGATCTCTTCAGCTGTGACTGGATTTTTAGCTGGGCGTAAGTGGGATCAGAAAATAGCGACTGTAATTCCTACAATGCTTATTGGGACCATAATAATTTTTGCTTTTGGACTTTTCTGGTTACATCAGAGCACTGGCCAGACCTGGTCCTGGACAATTTCAAAGGGCTTATCGCCATTTATCATTGGTGAAATAATTAAGATTGCAATTGCCTCGACAGCTTTACCTACACTTTGGAAATTTGTTCGCAAATAACTTTAAATGTCTGAAGTAATAACCACCGAGCTACTCGGTGAACATCCCGCGCTCCATAGAATTGCTACTGATGAGCAATTAAGTACTTCATGGATTCGCGGCAATGAAGGATTTATTGGATTTGGGGAATGGCGGAGTGCGTCCGTTAAAGGACCAAATAGATTTGCGGATGCTAGGAAATGGTGGCACGAGCAATTAAATTCTTTAAAGATTGTTAATGAAGTACATGGGATTGGCACTGGTCCAATTCTTTTTACTTCGTTTTCATTTGATCAAGATGAGGAATCGCGTCTCGTGATTCCAAAAATTGTAATAGGGCAACGAGGTAATAAATCTTGGATTACTTGGATTGGGAATCATCCGGAAGTTAGAGAAGCAAATGAGAGTAAAAATCCTATTAATGTAAATTTTGTCACCGGAGCGTTGAGCGATATCCAATGGAAAGATCGAGTAGCCAATGCCGTTGAACATATAAAAAATGGAGATTTAGAAAAAGTTGTACTTGCGCGTGACTTAGTTGCTAAAACAGACCATGAAATATCAGTTCGTTCATTGATTAATACGCTCATTAAAAATTACCCATCAACTTGGACGTTCTTGGTATCGAATATGGTTGGTGCAACCCCAGAATTGCTGGTCCGCTTAAATAAATCTCTTGTTACTTCCCGAGTCCTTGCCGGAACAATTAAAAAGACTGGAGATGAGAGTCGAGACCTTGCCCTTGCGGCATCACTTGCAAAATCTTCTAAGGATTTAGAGGAACACGAATATGCAGTCCGTTCGGTCGCAGATGCACTTTCACCATTCTGTTCTTCTACTAATGTACCTGAAGTTCCATTTGTCCTTCATTTAGCCAATGTTATGCACCTTGCAACTGATGTGACTGGAGTTATCAACGACTCTGCAACACCAGTAGATATATTTACCGTTATTGCATCTTTACATCCTTCAGCTGCTGTGTGCGGAACTCCTACAAATAAAGCGAAATCATTGATAGATGTATTGGAAGGAATGTCTCGAGGTCGTTATGCGGGCCCAATTGGATGGATAGATGCCCGGTGTGACGGTGAAATTGGAATCGCACTTAGATCAGGTGAGATATCTGAAGATAAGAAAGTAGTCAGAATTTTTGCTGGATGTGGGATTGTTGCAGGATCAAATCCTGAAGATGAGTTAGCAGAATCTCAAGCTAAGTTAAATCCCATGCGAACTGCATTGGAAGCTTTAGCATAAATCTTTTTTAGATTTACAGCCATCGTCTCGCGATTAGGAACTTCTACAATAAATATTTTTAGGCCATGGTTCGGATGAATTATTGCCCGCTGTAAATCACTATCGTTCTTAATAACTTCATGTGGAATATCAAAACCTGTAATTATTTTCGAAAGATTCTGATTATGTGGAGTTCCAAATATTCTTTCAAATCCTTCTACATTTGCTTGCGGTAGAGTTGAAAATATACCGCCACCGTTATTATCAATTACAAAAATACGACAATCGGAATCGATTGGTGAAACTAAGGCAGATAAATCGTGTAGAAAAGTTAAATCACCAATTACTGCGTAAGTTCTTTCATATTTCGCTGCAATACCAAAAATCGTTGAGATGTTCCCATCTATTCCAGCTAAACCACGATTAGCATAAATTTCAATTCCGGATCTAGGTTCGGCAAATCCTTCAATATCCCTGATTGGCCTGGATGAGCCTATAAATAATGCAGATCCGTCAGGAATGTTCTTTGTAAAAGTTCTGGCAAAAAGTTGCTCACTCCAATTCAAATCTAATTCGCAACTCTTGGCGGCAAGTTCGAAATCACGTCTATATTGCTCTGAGACCTCTCGTATATCCAATTGGGGCAAATTCTCATAAATTTTTGTAGCCGTTCGTTGGTTGTTAATACTTTTTGCCAGCGGATCTACAACATATTGATTCTTACACTCAGAAATAAATGAATTAATACTCCTTGAAAGTGTGGTTCTTCCAATAACAATTACAAAATCTGGCTTTAAATACTCTCGGATTTTTTCATCTGCTAAAAAGATACTGCTGTGAGCAATGCTTCGCTCAAAGCTGAGCGGGTCCTCACTAATAATTAATAGGTTTTCTGCAAAGTTCTCAATTTCTTCAGGGGGAAAGCCACCCTTATCGTGACCAACAATTACTAATCCATTCCCTGATAATTTTAATATCTCACGCTTTTTAACTTCCGCCACTTTTGGCGAAATCTGAATTCCCTGTAACCAATCATTTAAATCATTTGGAAGAAGTGGCTCATCAAACTGAAGATTTAAATGAATGGGCCCCTTTTCCAATTTAATTGGATTAAATGTCGAAGTATCGTGGGTAGATATTCCTTGAAAAATATTGACTTGATCAGTTGTCTGATTTGAACCTGTCTTACGCAATTTTGATGGACGGTCCGCTGTAATTAAAAGCAATTTATTTCCTGAATGGAGCGCTTCAAGTGCTGCTGGCGCATAATTTGCAACTGCTGTTCCGCTTGTACAAATAACTGCGACATAGTTATCGGTTGCTTTAGAAATTCCTAGTGCAAAAAATGCGGCGCCACGCTCATCTAATTTGATATGTAAATCTATCAAACCCTTTTCAAATGCTTCATTTGCTGCGATTGAAATTGGTGCATTCCTTGATCCTGGAGAGATCACAAAATCAGATACTCCGGCCTCAATTAAATACTTTATATAACTTCGAGCAAGGTCAGTTGATGTATTCATCAAAGCCCCCACTTTCTAGAACTCTATTCATTCGAGATAGCCACCAGGACCTACGCTCCTCGGTTGCCCGGTATTTGGCAATTATTTTCTCATCGGGCGTGCGAGGAATGACTTCAATCTCACCATTCTCAATCTGTAACGGTTCTTTAACTATATCTTCCTCAAGCAAATTTGCAGTACCAAGACCGCACGCCAAATTAACTTTTGATTCACTTGCCAGAGCTAAACCGTGACTTAATCCGATACCACTCTCTAAAGCACTAGAAATTACAACGGGTAG
This sequence comes from uncultured bacterium, assembly GCA_963923215.1. Lineage (GTDB taxonomy): Bacteria > Actinomycetota > Actinomycetes > Nanopelagicales > Nanopelagicaceae > AAA044-D11. The sequence goes on along the minus strand of CAWULH010000007.1, from coordinate 11,320 downwards.
ACCAATCTTCTCCGCCAATTCCTTAGCAGAAGCCTTTCCGCCAACTGGTTGCCATTTTAATATTGCAAAATCAGCGCATTCTTTTAGTTGGGACATATCTGAATCAAGATTTTTACGTATAGATTCATCTATTGCAATTTTCATCGGTACTTCTTCTTTTAATTTCTTTAAGTCGCTTACATCGGATACTGGTTGCTCTATGTATTCAAATACGGGACCAAACCTAAGGTGAAAATCATGAAGGTTTAGAAGGGCATTCTTTAAATCCCAACCGCCATTTACATCTAAACGGATCTTTGCATCTGGAATATAGTCAAGCGCAGCTTCAACTAAATCGGCATCAGACTCGAAGGAATCTACCTTTATCTTTATAACCTTTACACCAGGAAAATTCTTTAAAAAATCTGGAACTTTTATTGGATCAATTTTAGGAAGAGTTGCATTAATTAAAATTCTTTTCTTACTTAAATTTTCCCACGAGGTGAAAGCACCTTCTAATGAGGCTCGCAGCCAGCTTCTGCATTCAAAATCTGAATACTCGAGAAAAGGCGAGAATTCACTCCAACCTGCACTACCTTGAAAAATTACAATTTCTCGATGATTGATTCCTCGGAAATTGGTCTTAGTTGGTATTGAAAGGACCTCTAGATCGGTAAAGATCTTCATAAGATTTTTATTATGGACGCTTTGGGAACTTATTAAAGTCAGGTTCACGTCTCTCTTTGTAAGCATCGCGACCTTCTTGCCCCTCTTCAGTCATATAGAAAAGAAGAGTTGCATCTCCGGCAAGTTGTTGTACTCCTGCTAATCCATCATCAGCTGCATTTAATCCAGCTTTTAATAAACGTAATGCCATAGGTGAATGGCGGAGCATTTCGCGACACCATGAAACTGTTTCTGCTTCCAACTCCGAAACTGGTACGACGGTATTAACTAAACCCATTTCAAGTGCTTCTTTTGCATCGTATTGACGGCATAAGAACCAAATTTCTCGAGCTTTTTTCTGACCAACATGTCGCGCTAGTAAACCTGCGCCGTATCCACCATCAAATGAACCAACCATTGGACCTGTCTGACCAAACTTTGCATTTTCTGCTGCAATTGTTAGATCGCAGACCACGTGAAGAACGTGCCCACCGCCAATTGCCCAACCGGCAACCATTGCAATAACAGGTTTTGGAGTTCTACGAATTTGAATTTGCAGATCTAATACATTTAATCTGCCAATGCCCTTCTTTGCTAATTTATCATCTCCGATATAGCCATCATCGCCGCGAACATTTATGTCGCCGCCACTACAAAATGCTTCACTGCCGGCGCCTGTAAGGATAATTACTCCTACCTGGTCATCGTCGCGAGCAAATGAAAAAGCTTTCTCTAATTCAAATAAAGTTTGTGGGCGGAAAGCGTTACGTACCTCCGGACGGTTAATCGTAATTTTGGCAATACCTTCGGCAGTTTCATACTTAACATCTGTGAAATTCTCCCCGCCGTCGCCAATCTTCCAATTGGGAATTGCCCGACTTCCAGGCTCGCGTTTAATTGGCTTGCTCATGTTGGATAGCCTACGCGGATAATGAATGTCTCGTCACCTTGGCTCCACTCATACCTGCGCGGGGAGATTAGTGAACCATTAGTTATTTCTACAACAGGTACTGGCGGAGCAGTAAAAAATATCGAGATCTCAGCTCCGGCATTAATTGCATCCGCAAACGCCGCCCACAAATTTCTCGGAGCACATAAAGGTGACTCCTGGTCACTTTTACTTCCAACAAACCATATTGCAGGAATTAATGTTTTGGCACGGTCAATACTTCTAGAAAGTGAATTGAAAAAGATCGAAGAGAAATCTGATTTCACTTCGATAGTTCCGACACAACTTTACAAAGCATTAAATGGAGATAATTTATTACTTGAACATCTAAAAGGATGTAAGGCAGTTTTAGTTGGAGGTGCAAGACTTCCCGATACATTAAGGGAAGATGCAGTTACAGCCGGTATTAATATAATTGCCACTTACGGAGCAACTGAAACTTGTGGCGGCTGTGTTTACAACGGTATTCCACTTGAAGGTGTCGAAATACAAATCAATGGTGGAATTATTGAACTTAAAGTACCTGAGATGAATCAGGGAAATTGGATAAGAACCAACGATCTTGGCGAGATCAAAGATGGTAAGTTAATTGTGCAAGGCCGCGCTGATGACGTCATAATTTCCGGTGGAGAGAATGTCTCACTTACTTTACTTGAAACATTTCTAGAAACTAAATTCCCAAATCAAAATTTTCTAGCAGTCGGAATAAATGACGAAAAATGGGGTCAATCGATTGGACTTCTAAGTAATAAAGAATTGCCTGAAAATCTATCGGAATTAATTTCTCGCGAACTTGGAAAACCATACTTGCCAAAAACAATTAGAGTTATGGCAGAACTTCCAACTATAGGAATTGGAAAATACGATCGCACAGCGGCAGCTCGGCTACTCTAAAGATATGAATAAGTGGATTATTGGAGCCCGTCCTCGCACTTTACCTGCTGCAATAGCTCCAGTACTTACTGCGAGCGCCCTTGCATTTCGACAGAATTCAAAAGTGGATTGGCTAAATGCCCTTCTTTCACTTCTGGTGGGAATTTCACTCCAAGTGGGCGTTAACTATTCAAATGATTACTCTGATGGAATTAAAGGAAGTGACTTTGAAAGAGTAGGCCCAATCCGCTTGGTGGGAAGTGGATTAGCCACTGCGAATTCAGTAAGAAATGCTGCCTTACTTACATATATAACAGGTGGAATATTTGGATTAATTCTTGCCATCCGCACTAGCTGGATACTTTTATTAATTGGTGCCATATCTATCGCTGCCGCCTGGTTTTATACGGGTGGTGAAAAACCATATGGATACAGAGGCTTTGGTGAAATTTCAGTCTTCATCTTCTTTGGACTAGTAGCGACTATTGGTACCTATTACTCAGAGACTAGATCTATTTCAATCTGGTCATTATTACTTGGAGTTGAGATGGGTTTACTTGCCTGTGCGATTTTAGCGATAAATAATCTCCGAGATTTACCTAAAGATCAGCAAGTAAATAAGAGAACATTGGCTGTAAAACTTGGCGATTCTGGTGCCAGAAAGTTACTAATTGGATTACTTCTGGCTGCACTAATTATTCAACTTATATTTTTATATTTAACTCCGATGTCGATATTGCCTGTAATGATTGCTCCTTTTGGAATCCGAATTGTGGCCATTGTCAGAAGAGGTGCAAAAGGTGCCGATTTAATCCCGGCGTTAGGTGCGGTGGCTAGGTTGCAGATGCTAACTAGCCTGTGGATTGCAATCGCACTTATTGCTTCAAAGCCTTAAAATCACGCCATGGTCAAATACATAACAATTGCTTTGCTAGTACTTGAGCTCTATACCTTCTTTGATATCGCACGTACTGATCAAGATCAAATTAGAAAAGGTCCAAAGTGGGCCTGGCTATTGGGAGTTGTTATCTTTGAAATTCTGGCTGTAATTGCTTGGTACACCATAGGTCGTCCAAGAAATAATCGCGGTCCAAGGCCTGGCAAGAAGAAAATTATTCCGCCGGATGATGACCCTGATTTCTTACGAAAAATTTAGAGACCAGAATAAGTGTGGCGACCCGTTCCCCATACATTTACATAAACATAATTAAATAAGAAAGTTGAACCGGCGAATAAACAGAGCCATGCGGCTTTCTTCCCCCGCCAACCAATTGTTATTCGAGCATGTAGATATGCTGCATAGGCAACCCAAGTAATAAATGCCCAGGTCTCTTTTGGATCCCAACCCCAATATCTTCCCCAAGCTGATTCTGCCCAAATTGCACCAGCGATAATTGCAAAAGTCCAGAGTGGGAATACAAAAGCAACTAAACGATAAGAAAGTTGATCAAGTGAATCTAGTGAAGGTAGCCGCAATGCCCAGCCCGGTCTTCCACCCTTTGATTCATAACGTTCCATAATTAAATAAGTAGCTGCAATGCAATTTGCTAGTAAGAAAACTCCACCAGAGAGAATTGCTGCAGAAACATGAATGGCAAGCCAAGTTGATTTAAGGGCTGGAACAAGTGGTGCGCTTGGGCGGTATAAAAGTGTTACTGCTGTACCTAATGTGATTAGTACTCCAATTGATACGGGTAGTCCAAGCCATCTCAATTTATACTTTTTTAGAGCTACCAAATATGCACCTGTAAAAGCCATTGCGCCGGTAATTGAAAATTCGTACATATTGCCCCATGGAACTCGATGCGCAGATGCGCCTCGAAGAATTACTCCCGCAACTAAAAAAATAAAACCTAGAATGATCATCGCACTTCCGATACGACCACTCTTCTCAGTTCTTGAGAAATCAAATTTAGTTTTAGTATCTATATTTCTTACTGAGAATGAGACCTCAACAGCATGAGCAAAAAAAGCAATCGTAAAAAAAACCATTGCAGAATAAATCGCGTAGTTAGAAAAATAAGCGAAATTAGTCTGGCTCATACCTCTTCCTTCCTATGGCCAATGAAAAGTGAAGCTAATAATCCCATAACTGCAAAGAGTGCACCGAATAAGGAGATTAACTTTCCAGGATCTCGACCTACTTCAATATTTACCCAAGGTTTCCAACCAACAAAAGTGATTGAGCCCTCATTAAAATTATAAGTCTCACCAACTTTTAAACTCTTGAAACCAATTCTCGTCATCTTTGAAGTATCTACTCGATACACCGACTGTGGAATACCAGAATCTAATCCAAGGTTTCCCGACCAGACAGAGAAGACCAACCTGGGATCTAAGCTTTCTGGAAAAGCAGAAACTGCGCCTTTTGAATTAGTCATCGCATAAGTGGGAGTAAATGTACCGATTATTCCAATCTGTGGATTTGCATCTGGCAATTTAATTGCTCCACTTGAAGTTAGATTTCCATCTTGCGGCAGAAATGGAACCGCCCCCTCAAACTCAATTTTTCCGGTTTTATCCTTAATACTTACCATAGGTGAGTAACCATTTGCTTGAAGATATATCTTGGTACTTCCATAAGTAAGAGGTGAATTTACTTTTATAACTTTATGAACCGCTTTACTTTCAATTGGATAAGAAATTTCTACATCTAATTTGTAATCTTCAGGGGCATTTGTTTTTGGATCATATTTCGCATGAAAATCAGTAACTGTAAGAGCAAAAGGGGCAAGAGATTTCTCTGATGAGAATTTACCAAAACCAAGAGTGTCATATGAAGTAGCGGTATTAACGAAACGTTCACCAACGTTAATAATTGCCTGTCCTTTCATACCGTAAAGAGACCCGAGGGCAATTCCAATCAAGATAAAAATAAGTGAGAGGTGAAATGCCAAATTTCCGGTCTCATACAGGTACCCCTTAGTTGGCGCCTTTCTATTTAGTATTGAGCGAACATGCTTAATGGTTCTTGGCAAAACGCATCCAATTAACGAAATAAAGAGAAGTATGTATATAGCACTAAACCAAGGTGAGCTATAGACATTAAATATATAAATCTTGTCTAGAAATGGTGCCAAGGACTTATGTTTGGAGAAGTACTGTTCAACTTTCAATGGTTCCTGAGTACGTTGCGGAAAAATTGACCCTGGAATGGCGGCAAAACCTAGAATTATTAATAAATATATTGCAGTACGCATACTTGTTAATTTGCGCCATAAGAATCTCAAAAATTCTCGGCTGTTCAATGTATTTATTTCACTCATCTATATCACCGGAATAAAGTTAGAAATTAAGTCCCGAAGTGAATTCATCAGATGATCCCAGAGCCCTGTTACTTGCAGCAGGCCAATAATTATTAAGAATCCTCCACCAATACCCATCAAAATATTTCCATGTTTTGAGATTGCCCTACGGAGTTTCTTCGATTTATCGAAAGTTAGTCCGACTATTAGTAATGGCAAACCTAGACCCAAACAATATGCAAATCCTAGAATCGCACCACGTAATGCACTCGCACTTTCAAATGAGAGGGCTTGAACAGCTGCAAGGGTCGGACCAATACATGGCGTCCAACCGAGGCCAAATAAAAATCCAAGTAATGGTGCTCCTATTAAACCTGCCTGCACTTTGAAATTTGGCTTGAAGGAGCGATAAAACTTATTACTAAATAAAAATAATACGCCCATCAAAATAGTTATGGATCCTAGAACAATTGAAAGAGTCCGACTTGCTCCATTAATTTTTCCACCAAGGGAACCAAATAATGCCCCATAACTAATAAAAAGAATTGAGAATCCAAATATAAATAAAAGCGAACCTAAAGCAACTCTACTTTTTCTCTGTAAATCTGTCATACCTGCGGCATACGAAAGATAACCGGGTACCAATGGAAGTACGCATGGTGAGAAGAATGAAATTAAACCTGCAATTACTGCAACTACAATCGCAATAATTAGATTGCTATCATAAATGGTATTAACAAAAAAATTATGCATTAATCTGATTTCCGCTTATTGATTCTAAGATGCGTTTGAAGTTTCCAACGGTAGTCGCCCCACTAATTCGCGCAGCAACGTGCCCACTTTTATCAATTATGATTGTTGTTGGTATTCCATTTGCGGGTATTGAACCTTGGAATTTATTTATGAGAGCATCATCTACAAAAGTTGGATAGTTCATTTTAAATCTCTTAGAAAATGCGGCTGCTGCTGAAATGTTATCTCTCGTTAAGATTCCGACAAATTGGATATCCGGATTTTTACCCGCAAAATCAACTAATAATGGAACTTCGGCTCTGCAAGGGGCGCACCAAGAAGCCCAAACATTTATGACTGTCACTTTTCCTGGTTGTACCTCATAAGTACCCCCATCCAAAGTCGCACCGAATAACTTTGGCGCAATTTTCCTATCAGAACTCTTAATAATTGAACTTGGATTAGAGCTATTTCCGCACCCAGATAACAAGAGTGTAATGGCCAATGCCGATAAAAAGATTTTCTTCATATTTATATTTTTTTATCAGGAAGTAGGTGTTTTGCGGGTTCGCTATAAGAAATTCCCGAAACAACTCCTTCGTCGTCTAAATGCACACTTGTTACAGATGCCAAGGTACAGATTCGTTTCCGAGGATCATGTAGCAAATTTCTATTCTCAATTGCAGACCTAAGCGTCCAAATTGGTAACTGGTGTGAAACAACTAGCGCATCTTTACCTTCGGCTTTATCTCGTGCGTGAAATATCGCAGCAAGCATTCGATTAATCTGCTCTTCATAAGGTTCTCCCCAAGAAGGTTTCCAGGGATTTCTTAAATGCCACCAACTCGCTGGATGTTTGAGTACACCGCTCCCTAATTCAAATTTCTTTCCTTCAAAAATATTTGCTGCCTCAATTAACCTTGGATCTGTCTCTATCTTTAAGCCATGTCTTTGTGCAATTGGCTCCGCGGTCTCCTGCGCCCGCTCAAGTGGCGATGCATGTATGGCACCTAAATTAAATTGCTTAGTCCAATCTGCAACTACTTCGGCCATTTCGCGACCACGCTCAGATAAATGCCAACCTGATTGTCGCCCATAAAGAATTTTATTTGGGTTCTCAACCTCACCATGACGCAAGACGTGAATAGTTTGTCCCATGTGAGAATCATATCTGTGGCAGATAAGGTAAGCACATGACGACCAAAGGGGCTGCGTTCTTTGACGTCGATAACACATTAATTAAAGGTTCTACCCTCTATTTCTTAAGTCGCGGTATGTATCAACGTGGATTCTTCAGTAAGCGAGAAATCTCAACATTTGTTTTAGTTAATTTAAGATTTCGACTTACTGGAAAAGAGAATCCTGAAGAGATAAATAAATTTAAAGAAGCTGCTCAATCTTTTGTTAAAGGTCATAAAGTAGAAGAGATTAAGAAAATAGCTTCGGATGTTTATGACAAGTATGTCTCTGAAAGACTCTGGACCGGCACAATTGATATCGCCAAGAATCATCTAGCCGAAGGTAGGGAGGTCTGGTTAGTGACAGCGGCGCCCCAACATATGGCGGAGCTAATTGCAGAAAGACTTGGATTCACTGGAGCACTTGGAACTATTGCAGAGACTTCTAATGGTGTTTACACCGGGAAAATGATCGGTGAGATGTTGCACGGAAGTAAAAAAGCGGAAGCGGTGGCCGCTCTTGCAAAGGAGCATAATTTTGATTTGTCGAAATCTTTTGCATACTCCGATAGCCACCATGACATTCCGCTTCTTTCGTTAGTTGGACATCCCCAGGTTATTAATCCAGATGCTTTCTTACAGGTAAAAGCCATAAGAGATGGCTGGCCAATTCATGACTTTAGAAGAGCAAGGAAAATTAGTAGTGCCTTGGCACCAGTTCTCTCTCGCGCTTTATATGCAGCAACCATATTGAAACCTCGTAGGAGACAGCATTAATTAAATGCCGGTAAAGTAGGCCAGTTATGTCTACGAACAGTTTCGCTGATGAATTACGGGCAAGGGCCGATGAAGAAATTGGTCTTTTATTCTCATTGCGACCTGATCTACTGACCCCAGTCCCACCAGATATTTCAGCATTAGCCGTTCGAGCCAATTCCACACCAAGTCTTATGCGAGCAACTGAAAATTTGAACAAATTCCAGAGTGATGTTCTGTTGGCGGCAGCTGCCCTTCCGCAACCATTTAAACGTTCTGAACTAATTTCGATAACTAATTCGAAAGCCAGTAGTCAATTAGATTTTCTTGTTGATTATGCTCTTGTTTATAAAGAGGGAGATAAATATCGGATTTCCAATAATCTTTTGAATTTGCTTGGCGACTCGCCTGCAGGACTCGGTCCAATTACAGGTTTAAAAATTAACGAGAAAATATTTAAAGAAATACCTAAGGATGCCCAAGTAGTGCTTGAAAAATTAACATGGGGTCCAGCGCGAGGTTCAGTTTCCAATATAAAAAGTCCAGGTAAAGCAATAGGTTGGTTACTTGAAAATAAGATACTGGTTCCAATTGATTCACAAACTGTTGCACTTCCGCGTGAAATAGGGATTTATCTACGTGGTAAAAAAGTTTTTAAAGAGTTACAGGAAGCCCAGCCAAAATTAATCGGATCGACTCGAAAGCAGAAAGATGTCGATAGAGCCGCCATTGCAAATATCTCTGATTTCTTAAGGTGGACTGAAGAATTAGCTCACAATTGGTCTGATGAACCTCCTATCGCGCTTCGTTCAGGTGGATTAGGAATTAGGGATTTAAAACGAACGGCAGAACATTTAGGAATTGATGAGAATTGCACGGCATTTGTGGCCGAACTTCTCTACTTAGCAGGACTTGTAGTAATTGATACTGATGATTCGATATTACCTACATCTACATTTGATGCTTGGATTACAAGATCTCATGAGGAGCGCTGGCACAATCTAGTTTCACTCTGGTTTGAAACTTCGCGAGTTCCAGGATTGGTGGGTAAAGCCGATCAGAAAAATATCGCCCCGCTTGGTCCAGAATTAGATCGAGCCGGAATATCAACACTGCGGAAGCGAACAATTAAAACTCTTGCTGAGAATGTTGAAATATCGCCTTCAATTGAGAGTATCGAAGAAGTAATTAAATGGAATGCCCCTGCAAGGTTTAATTCCGACTTTGTAAATTGGATCCTAAGAGAAGCGGAATGGTTGGGAGTAACTGGCCAAGGTGCCATTTCAACATTTGGAATTGCACTGCTCTCTGATGCTGATGAATTAGGTGTAGAAAATGCATTACCCAAACCAGTCGATCATATATTGATTCAAGCCGATAATTCAGCGATTGCACCAGGACCTTTGACGGTAGAAATTGCAAATGAACTTGGAACTATTGCAGATATCGAGAGTCGTGGCGGTGCAACTGTTTATCGTTTTAGTGAAACGTCAATTAGGCGCGGTTTAGATCATGGCAAAACCGGAGATCACATAAAAGATTTCCTCAAAAAAACGTCTAAAACTCCGGTACCGCAACCCCTCGAATATTTAATAAATGATGTTTCTAAACGCCATGGTCGACTTCGGATTGGTGGCGCTTTAACATATTTACGGTGCGAGGATGAAGGTTTAATTACACAAATTCTTCACGATAAGAAAAATGATTCTCTCCAACTTCGCAAACTTGCGCCTCAAGTTTTAATATCTGAAGTTCCGATTGCGGAAGTATTGATTGCTCTTCGGGAAGCTGGCTATCTACCTGCTGCTGAAAATGCAAGTGGAATTTTGGTCTCTGCACCTGCAATCCGCAGATCAAAATCCAGACCTAAACCTCCTCGAATACTTGCTGAATCGGGAACCCCTAATGAAGTTGTAATCCAATCTGCAGTTAGAGCAATACGTGTCGGTGAGAAAGCAACAAGCCACAAGTCACGTGAAATCCCAAGAACTACCCCAAACGAAACTCTTGAAATTCTTAATCAATTCATCGAAGAAGAAGCGAGTCTCACTATTGGATATGCAGATACAAATGGTGGCGTCTCAAATCGTTTAATTGATCCGTTATCTATTTCACTTGGAACCTTAAATGCACGGGACCACGCTTCTGGTCAGATAGTTCCTTTTAAGATTTCACGAATTACCGGCGTGAGTTTGGCAAAGTAAGGCAGAATTAGGCGATGGCCATCATTGATGACTTAAAAATATTAGTTGAATGTGAGTCTCCAACTGATGATTTAAATGCTTGCCAACGAGTTGTTGAACTTGCAGCACAAATTGCTAAACGAGTTACTAATAAAGAAGCAAGAATAATTAATGAAAATGGACGTCCAGTTTTCTGGCTTGGTGATGAAAATCCAAAAATTGTCTTACTTGCCCACCTCGATACCGTGTGGCCGATTGGTTCCTTTAATCCCACTTGGAAAGTAGATGGCGATATTGCATTTGGTCCTGGCACATTTGATATGAAAGCTGGATTCTTACAGGCACTTTATGCAATTAAAGATCTATCGCTTGATCAGATTGCTCTTATAGGAACAACCGATGAGGAGACAGGATCACAAACTTCAAAGGATTTAATTAATAAAGTATCAGCTAAAGCAGATGCCGTTCTTATTCTAGAATCGTCAATAAATGGAAAAGTTAAGACTGGACGCAAGGGAACAGCGATGTATCGCATCGTTGTGAATGGAAAAGCTTCACACGCTGGATTAGAGCCTGAAAAAGGAATTAACGCTACTGTCGAGATTGCCAATCAAATTTCAAAAATTATTTCACTTGAAAATAAAGAGCTCGGCACAACCGTAGTTCCTACGACTTTAATAAGTGGCACAACGACAAATACCGTCCCAGCATCTGCAATCCTTGATGTCGATGTTAGGTCCTTTTCGATATCTGAATTAG
>CAWULH010000006.1:0-23864 GCA_963923215.1 uncultured bacterium | reverse complement strand
AATTAAGCAATCAAGAAATATCTGCAGAGTTAACTAAGATTTGGGGAATCGGTAGATGGACTTCTGAAATGTTTCTGATGTTTCATTTAGGTCGTTTGGATGTCTGGCCAGTTGGAGATTTGGGAATGCGGCGTGGTTGGGAAAAACTTCACAGAATGCGAAGTGAAGTTGACCCTAAGAAGTTGGATCTAATTGGAGAAAAATTTGATGGGTTTCAGAGCGTGGTTGCCTGGTATTGCTGGCGCGCTACTGAAGGTGATTCAGTTAATTGGTAATTATTTAGGTTGAAGAATTAAAGAAACTGAGTTGATACACCAACGTTGATCTGTTGGGGTATCAAAACCCTCTCCTTCAAAAACATGTCCCAAATGCGAACCACATGACGCGCATCGAACTTCAGTACGTACTCTAGGAAATAATGAGCGATCCTCAATTAAATCAACTGCATCATCTTTAGTCGGGGCGTAAAAAGATGGCCAGCCACAACCAGAGTGAAACTTTGTCTCACTTCTAAACAATTCAGCCGAGCAAGCCTTGCATTTATAAATTCCGACTGTTTCGCTATCAGTATATTCCCCGGTAAATGGTCTTTCAGTGGCTGCTTCGCGAAGAACTGAGTAAGAGAGAGGATCGAGTCGTTTTTTTAACTCTTCCTCATCAATTTTAATTGGATATTCGCTCATGCGGAAATTTAACCCCAGTACTTGAGTGACAATCGTATCCGTTCGGATTTTTTTCTAAATATCTCTGGTGATACTCCTCGGCTGGCCAGTAAATATATTTATCGGCGCTTTCAATTAAAGTACAAATTTTACCGATTCCTTCTGCATTTAAAGCAATCTGATATATCTCTTTTGTTTTCTCTGCCTCTGCAAATTGTTCCGAGGAAGTTGTAAAAATCTCACTCCGATATTGCGTACCGATATCGCCACCTTGTTTATTGAGTGAAGTTGGATCGTGCATGGTCCAGAACTCTTCTAATAATCTTGTATAAGAAATTTGTGCAGAATCAAAATTAACTTCTACTGTCTCTGCATGATTAGTTTTACCAGTACAAACTTCTTCATATGTAGGTTCTGATTTATGGCCGCCCATATATCCAACGGATGTTGAAATAACTCCTGGTAAATTCCAGAATCTTCTCTCTGCTCCCCAGAAGCAGCCTGTCGCAAAATATGCTTTCTCCATCACCCGCTAATTCTCTCAGGAGTTCAAGGGTGTGGTTTACTTAAACCTTAATGATCAGCCCTCGTAGCTCAGGGGATAGAGCACAGCCCTCCGGAGGCTGGTGCACAGGTTCAAATCCTGTCGAGGGCGCTTGCTCTGGCTGATGTGACGAACAATTTCCGGTTAATCCTTGAATAAAACTCTAATCCACGAAAAAATACGTTGTTGATTTTTCTTTAAGGAGCAAAAAATTACACTCGATTGGCGACATCGTTCAGCCTGCCGTGAAGAAGACCCAGAACTTTTCTTCCCTGTAGGTAACACTGGTCCTGCCATTGCACAAATCGAAGAGGCGAAGAAAGTATGCAATCGGTGTGAAGTTAAAGAAGAATGCTTAGCCTGGGCGCTTGAAAGTGGTCAAGATGCTGGAGTTTGGGGCGGATTATCAGAAGATGAGCGACGGGCGCTTAAGCGACGTGCTGCACGAAATCGCGCTCGCCAATTAGAAAATCAAAATAACTTCAATTTAAATTCTTAAAAAGTTAAGGTTGCTTCAGTCTTTCCTTGGTTAGGAGCAATTTTTATTTCTCCCTTTAATTCATTCTCCGTAAGCGTCTTTACGATCTGAAGGCCAAGATTTGATGAATCATCAATATTAAACCCTTCTGGCAAGCCAATACCATTATCAATGACCTTAACCAAAGTCTTCTCACCGTCACGTTTAATATCAACAATTAATTCATCGCCTTTTTTCTCAAGGCCGTGTTCGAGGGCATTATGGATTAATTCAGTAATAATTAAAGCAAGTGGTGTTGCCTGTTGATTATCAAATTGCCCAAACTCCCCTACTTTCTCGTATTTAATCTCTTTTGATGAAAGTTCAATTGCATTGTGAATGATACGGTCGAAAACCTGATCAAAATCTACATTTTCAACTGAAGAAATAGCTAAAGTCTCGTGAACAATTGCAATTGAGGCAACTCGACGGACTGCTTCATCCAAAGCCGCTTGAGCTGCTGGATCTTCTAATCGCCTAGATTGCAGTCGTAGAAGAGCCGAGACAGTCTGAAGATTATTTTTAACTCGATGATGAATTTCTTTTATTGTTGCGTCCTTGGATACGAGTGCGCGGTCCTTCCGGCGTAACTCAGTAACATTGTGAATTAGAGCAATAGCGCCTATGTGCTCCCGATTTTCAATAAGTGGAATTATAAGTAAATCAAAAATTCCATTTTTATTTTCAAGCTCCTCGCGGCGAAGTACTTTTCCATTTAATTTAATTTTCCAACTTTCATCTGTTGGCGAATTTGAAATTGGCTTTACCGAATCTACAATCTCCCCGAGGTTTATCCCTTCTAATTCACCGTTATATCCGGCACGGTTTAGCGCAGAAATCCCATTCGGACTGGCATAAGTAATATTTCCGGTTGCTTCAAGACGAATAAGACCGTCACCAACCCGAGGGGCTGATTCGGCTCGATAAATTGAATTCTGAAATGGAAAATTGCCTTCTGCAAGCATCCTATAAATTTTGTGGGCAATTTCCCGATAATTTAATTCAAGTTTAGACATTGATCGCATAGCTTCGGCATTTCGGTGACGAGTGATTACGGCGATAACTCGACCCTCATGGAATACTGGAACGATTTCCTCCTTAATCCAAATGTCTCCTTTTAATTCCGGATCCATATCACGGTCAATCTCGCCAGTCTTTAAAACCTTATCGATTCTAGGATTTTCTCCCCATGAAATTTCATTTCCAATCAGATCAGTTGGGAAAACAGTGGCCGCCGTTGTTGGTCGAATATGCGACATTGCAATGTAACCTGTTGGCCAATTCAAATAATCTTTCCGTTTTGGAATCCAAAGTATTAAGTCCGCAAAGGATAAATCCGAGAGCAATTGCCATTCAGCTAGTAGTGCCTTTATATGGCTGAAATCACTTTCAGTGAGCGCACCCAGCTCACTTATTCGATCATCTATATTAGCCACAAAAAACTTCCTTCACTTTTTATATTAAGGCAGAAAGTTTACCAATCACTTTATTCCCCGACTTACTCGGATTGGCTATACGGGCATCATTGGCGATAATGATTGAACTTTCTCCAGCGACAATTTTTGAGAATCCACGCTCCATTGCCCGCTCTTCTCGTGAATTACCCGCAAGATTAAAAACATAAATAATTGGGATTTTCCGGAGGAGGATTGGAAACTCTTCAATAAATTTTGTCAGACGAATAAGACTAAGTCCATTGGCTTTACATACATAAATCAATTTTGTTGCAACTTCAAAAGCGCTGTTCATCAAAACTGCCTGCCATCGACGGTCATTTACCATTTCGCCAATTGGGGGCAATTGTCCAATATCTAAAATCGCACTTTCAGATGGGCGGTATTCTCTTGGCTTTTCCTCTTCTAAATTTAATACTGGGATATTTAGGTCAGAACGTTCAATCAAATATTTGATTGCGGGACTTCTAAAATCTAAATCCACAATTGGTAAATTGCTCTCAAGGGCTAAATTTACTGCAATTGTTGATCTACCAGGTGCGCCCGCAGTTCCTGTCACTAAAATTGTTTTAAATTTTTTTGGTTCTTGAATTTCTTGGCTCCATTGAGGTTTATTTATAATCAGCGGAAGTCGAAGATGTGTCCTGATATGTTGCATAATCAAATGGGAGTTCATTGCAATATCGTCAAGTGAAATGGCTGTCAGTGAAGGTGATGCAAAGGAATCAATTATTGAAATATCAAAGTCAGTTAAATCCCTTCGATAGACCAAGACAGTTCTTAACTCCTTAGCCCTATTATTCAAAAATTCTTGCAAGGAATTCATATCAAAAGCGCGATAAATAATATTCCAGCCTTGGGTAAAGAGAAGTTGCGCTACATAATCCTCTGCTTCTGCATCACCTATGGCAGTAACGACATCAAGTTGTGGAATTTCAGATCGCACTTCGAACCACCACTAATTTAGAACCGATAGTTTCTGTGAGAAAATTTTCAATTGACTCTTCCTTTAATCTAATTACTAAGCCAATCTCGCCACCTATATCTCTACCACGAATGTCCATGTTTTCTATAGTCACTCCGTTGGCAATTAAATACGCAGCAGATTTAACATTAGTTTCTTTTGAGGGAAGAGAATAGATATCAATAACATCACCACTTTTCAAATCTGAAGGATAATCATTCTTGGCAACTTTTATTGGTACGCTTTTTTTATCTCTAATTTCTTTTTCATTCGATACAGCAGCTACTGGAATTAATTCGTTAGGTCCAATAGTTCTAGTAAGAGTTGATCCAATCAATTTTGCACTTACCGAATAATAAATTTTAGAATTTTCTGGAAGGAACACTTTTAATTTTTTAATTTCACTACTTTTTATAACTGAACCAGCAGGTATTTGATTTCCGGCTGCCCAGACATATACGGAACGATTTGCAGAGGCAGAGATTGCAATAGCCGCTATTAGTGATAAGAGTAGGAGTGCGATTGCAGCACCAATTCTTGGATTCGGACGGATTCCTTTGACAGTCTTCAAATTTATTTCCACAAGCGATTAATACTTAATTCCAAGTTTCGATTTTTTCCAAAGCCCACAGAACTTAGAGGTAAACTCATACTTTTTCCTGACGTAGTCCGGGCTTAAAAGTGAAATTTTTACCTCATGGCCCACTTAACTTCAATCAACCCAAAGTCACTTTGGCATCACCCAATTCTTCCAATTTTTGTGGAGAGCGAAGAGGTCCCGAGTGTTGAACCTTCGACAAAGTTATATCTAATTCCAACACTTGATAATTTAGCGGGAGAGGTTCTCGATCCGGATTTTCTCCCGAAACCAACTCCTTTAAATGAACTACCCGAAATACCAACCTGGGTGAAACGTTATGTAATTGCAGTAATCGAGATCTGGGCTGGAAAGCGACCGGCTATGCAACTTGCAAGATGGTCACATAGAAAAGTTTTTCAGCAATTAGTTTCGCCTTCAAAAATTGGAATCGGAGCACGAATTAGAAAAATTTATATAAGTGAGCCAATTGCTGGAGTAATAGAAGGAACAGCTACTCTTCAAATCGGCGAGAGGGTAAGGTCTTTATCTCTTCGCTTTGAAGGGGTCGATAAGAGATGGCTCTGTACTGAAATGATTATTATTTAAGCAGCACCGTGACATCGCTTATATTTTTTACCTGAACCACATGGACAAGGTGCATTTCTAGGAGTGTCGCTACCAGTAACTAAAGTTCCACCAGTATCAATATCAGCGGCAGAATATTTCAATTCATTTGGCTTAGACTCGTTATGAGAGAGACCCTTGGCATCTACTTCACTTCCATCACCATCAACTTGTACTTCTACATTAAATAAATAACCCGCAATTTCTTCCTTAATACCATCCATCATTGCGACGAATAAGTCATAGCCTTCTCGCTGATATTCAACAAGTGGATCACGCTGCGCCATAGCACGGAGTCCAATACCCTCTTGTAGATAGTCCATCTCATATAAATGTTCGCGCCATTTTCTATCCAAAACACTCAGCAGAACTTTCCGCTCCAGCTCCCGCATGACGAGCGGAGATAAAGATTCTTCCCGCTCTTTATATGCACGTTCAATATCGCCAATAATCTTGTCGATAAGAATCTCTGGATCAATGCCAGCCAAAGAGCCAAATTCTCTAGCGAGATCATCTTTTGTAAATGAAATTGGATAGAGAGCATGAAGCGCTGTAAATAATTTATCCCAATCCCATTCTTCTGAGAAGCCTTCTGATGCAGCACCCATTACATATGCGTCAACGGTATCGATAATGAATTCTCGAATCTGATCCTGAATATCGCGCCCTTCGAGTACCTCACGGCGCTCTTTGTAAACCACTTCACGCTGGCGATTCATTACGTCGTCGTACTTCAAAACATTTTTACGCATTTCAAAATTGAGAGATTCGACTTGAGTCTGAGCACTCTTAATTGCATTTGAGACCATCTTTGATTCGATTGGCATGTCATCAGGTAGACCTGCAGCACTTAAGAATCTTTCTACGAGTGCCGAATTAAATCGACGCATTAACTCATCTTGAAGTGAGAGATAGAACCGTGATTCACCTGGATCTCCTTGGCGACCAGAACGACCACGTAACTGATTATCAATACGCCTAGATTCATGGCGCTCAGTTCCAAGAACGTACAAACCTCCTAAAGCAACAACCTCTTCATGTTCCTTAGCAACTGCCGCCTTCTGCTTAGCCAACTCTTCAGGCCAGGCTTTTTCATAACTCTCTGCATTCTCAACTGGATTAATCCCGCGGCGTTGCAATTCAAAATCAGCCATGAATTCAGGGTTGCCGCCAAGCATGATGTCAGTTCCTCGACCCGCCATATTTGTTGCAACAGTGACTGCACCAATTGTTCCTGCGCGAGCAATGATGGCTGCTTCCCGCTCATGTTGTTTTGCATTTAAAACTTCGTGTGGGATTCCGCGTTTACGTAATAATGCAGAAATTTCTTCTGATTTTTCAACTGAAACAGTACCTACAAGAACAGGTTGGCCTTTTTTATGTCGGTTTACTATGTCTTCCGTTACCGCAAGAAACTTCCCCAGTTCAGTCTTATAAATAAGATCTGGTGCATCAATTCTTTGCATTGGCCTGTTGGTCGGTATTGGAATGACCCCTAACTTATAAATCTGAAGTAATTCTGCTGCTTCAGTCATAGCGGTACCGGTCATGCCAGAAAGCTTGTTATAAAGACGGAAGTAGTTCTGCAGAGTAATAGTTGCCAAAGTCTGGTTTTCATCCTGAATTTCTACACGCTCTTTAGCTTCTAGAGCCTGGTGAAGTCCTTCGTTATAGCGACGTCCGGCAAGCATACGACCGGTATGCTCATCAACAATCAATAATTCACCATTCATAACAACATAGTCTCGATCGCGCTTAAATAGTTCTTTGGCGCGAACTGCATTGTTTAAATATCCAATCAATGGCGTATTTACAGACTCATATAGGTTTCCAATACCAAGTAATTCTTCGACTTTAGTTACGCCGGCTTCCAAAATACCGATAGTTCGCTTTTTCTCATCAACTTCATAATGTATATCGCGCTCTAATTTTGATGCGATTTGAGACATCTCGGTGTACCACTTTGTTGCCTTATCAGCGGGTCCGCTAATAATTAATGGCGTACGCGCCTCATCAATAAGAATTGAGTCCGCTTCGTCAATAATTGCGAAGTTATGTTCACGTTGAACGCAATCTTCCAAGGTCCAGGCCATATTGTCACGAAGATAGTCAAAACCAAATTCATTATTCGTTCCATACGTAATATCTGCGGCATATGCTTCACGTCTTTCAGACGGAGACATATTTGCAAGAATTACACCTACCTTCAATCCTAGGAAGCGATGAATTCTGCCCATCCATTCACTATCGCGTTCGGCAAGATAATCATTAACTGTTACAACGTGGACACCCTTACCTGTCAATGCATTTAAATATGCCGGAAGAGTTGAGACGAGAGTCTTTCCTTCACCTGTACGCATTTCTGCAACGTTTCCGCGGTGTAGCGCTGCGCCACCCATAATCTGGACGTCATAGTGACGTTGCCCCAAAGTCCGTTTAGCCGCTTCCCTTACTGTTGCAAACGCTTCCGGAAGAATTTCATCGAGTGTTTTTCCTGCCTCTAATTGAGACTTAAATAATTGAGTCTGATTCCTAAGTTCTTCATCAGTTAAGGCACTAATTTTTGATTCGAAAGAATTTACCTCTTCGGCAATCTTCTCAAGTTGGCGAAGCTGGCGGCCTTCTCCGGCTCTTAGAATCTTATCTAGTAGTGACACAGTGGGTAATCCTATTCGGTTAAGAACGAAGTCGCGCACGCAGCAATTACGCCTAAAAGTTCGATATTGCTCTCCTTTAAGGCATCGGCTGCTGCCTTGATTGTCGCACCCGATGTGACCAAGTCATCAATTAGAAATCCTTGGGCTGGTATAAATTTCTTTTCAATCACCACGAAAGCACCATCTAGATTTTCAAGTCTTTGTATATGTGTCAGAGTAGATTGATCTTTCACTTTTCTAATATGTTTCAAGATTTCATAAGATTTGACGGGATAAACTTTCTTCACTTCTTTGACTAATTCCTCAACATGTTTTATTCCCCTAATGCGATTCACTTCAGGACGAGATGGAATTGGAAATAACTCCATGTACTTATTTCGTTTTTTATCCTCAATCTTATTTATTCCTTGTACTACCAAGGTGGCCAGAAATTTCCTAGCTAATAAATCATTATCCTCTTTGGCCCGAAGTGCTAAGTGAGATAATTCTGGATTTAACTTCGCTCCTGCATACACGGTAATACCAAAACGAGACGTAACAAAAGCATTAGTTGGAATTTTGAAATTTATATTTTCATCGTAAAGAATCGAAGAAAGTGACTTTAGAAAACTCCGCATAGGAGTCTTTTACCGCTTTTAGTTTTCAGGTATAACGTTTATCGGTTTACTCTGGATAACTCCGCCTGGATGTCGTGGAATTGTTAATACAAAATGGGCACCTTGTGATGGCTTTGCCCAAACTTCTAACTCTCCATGATGAAGTGTTGCATCTTCTTTTGCAATAGATAGACCCAGTCCACTACTACCGCGGATTCGAGTGCGAGCTAAATCTTTTCTCCAGAATCTATCAAATACCCGCTTTGCCTCTTCTTCAGTTAAACCTGGTCCGTAGTCACGAACGCTTAACGCAACCTCATTTGAATTTCCGACAATTTTTACTTGAACTGGTTTATCTTCTCGGTGATCAATTGCATTTGTAACTAAGTTTCTAATGATGCGTTGAATACGTCTTGAATCTGCGGTAACGATGACTGGTTCGCCCGGAGCTATAAGTTCAACGCTTCGATCCTGGCTTGGATGTACATATTCAATTGATTCGCGTACCAACTTAGTTAAGTCCACTTCTTGCGTTTCCATTACAGCGGCTTCGGCATCAAAGCGGCTAACTTCAAGTAGATCGCTTAGTAATGCTTCAAAACGATCAATCTGATTCATCAATAACTCTGCACTTCGTGCCAATGCTGGTTCAAAAGAGTTCCGCTCAGAGTGCAGAACTTGAGAAGCCATCCGGATTGTAGTTAATGGGGTGCGTAACTCATGTGAGACATCGGAAACGAAACGTTGCTGTAACCTAGAAAGATTTTCTAAGCGAAGAATCTGTGCTTGCAGAGCGGCCGTCATGTCATTAAAGGATGTACTTAAACGACCCATCTCATCTTTACGATTTACACTGATGCGTTGATGTAAATCTCCCGATGTAATTTTCTCCGCCAACTCAGCCGCTTCTCTAATTGGTGCAATTAACCTAAAGGTCACAACTAATGTGGTTAGCCCAATTAGGAAAATTAAGACGCCACCAGCTATAAAGAGTGAATTTCGAACAAGGGCCATTGTAACTTCTTGAGCATCAAATGTATAAACAACATAGAACTCATAATTTCCACCTTTATCAAGAGCAAGGTTATGTCCAACAACTAAGCCGTTCTTACTAGGTGCATTCTTGTAATACAGAGTGGTTTGCGTGTATTGAGTTGAAGATGCTTTTCGATTCTTTGCCCGGAACTCCGTTGGAATAGAACCTGGAAGAAATGCATTTGAGGCTGAATTAAATTTTAAATTTTTCGCCATTGTTTCTGGTGAAAAAATTGCAATATCGCGACCACTAGTCGAACCATCAATTGTTGGATCTGCAAGAATCGAAGAAAATACTTTAGTGACCTGAGTTCTGTTCTGATACTGCGCAAACATCATTTGAATTTGGGTTGCACGTGCGATTGATTGTGCATCTGAAATGGAGGCGCTAATTTTTTCTTTGTAAATACCTTTGTTTAACTGGGTATACAAAGCCGACCCAACCAAAGAGATAATTGCAATTGAGAATAAAATAATTGTTAAGGTAACTCGAAGAACCATCGAGCTACGCCAGAATCTAAACATTGGTATTAAGAGCCGGCCTTATATCCAACACCACGGACGGTGAGAATTATTTTTGGATCTTCAGGATCTTCTTCAACTTTCGCTCGTAATCTCTGAATATGCACATTTACTAATCTAGTATCAGTCGCTGGCCGGTATCCCCAGACATCACTTAATAATGCTTCTCGGGTAAATACTCTTCCAGGCTCTTTAGCCAACGCAACTATCAAATCAAATTCAAGTCTTGTTAGAGGAACGCTCACGCCATTACGTAAGATTGTGTGAGAAACCTGATCGATTTCAATATTCCCAATCTTTAAACCGCTATTTGAAACAGCACCACTTCTACGGAGCCTTACTTTTAAGCGAGCGACTAATTCAGCCGGATTAAATGGTTTGACCATATAGTCATCTGCGCCTGCTTCAAGTCCTGCAACTACATCCTGGGTCTCACCTTTTGCAGTTAACATAACTATCGGGACCATAGATTTCTCCCGAATTAATTTACAAACCTGTACGCCATCGATTCCTGGCAACATAATGTCTAACAAAATTAAATCGGGAGTTTGTGACTCAAAGGCCGTGATGACTTCATCACCTCTGCTTACTAGATTAACTTCATAACCTTCACCTGTTAAGACTATTCCTAACATCTCAGCTAAATCTTGGTCGTCGTCAACGACCATGATTAATGGCATTAGCTACCGTGTTCCCAAGAATTTAAATATAACTCTTGTGCAGGTGTAAGAACGTCAATTTTTCCACCCATACTTGCCAACTTAAGTCGGGCTACCTGCTTATCTATTTCTGTAGGTACTTCATGAAGACCTGGAGTCAGATTTTTTGCCTCCTTAACTAAATATTCTGCAGTTAGAGCCTGATCTGAGAAAGACATATCCATAACAGATGCTGGATGTCCTTCGGCTGCTCCCAAATTCACCAGACGCCCTTCAGCAATAAGGAGAATTCTCCGGCCATCTTCCAGAACATATTCATCTGTCTGATGACGGATTTTTGAATTCTTCTTTTTAGCATTTTTCTCTAGCCAAGCCACATCAATTTCAATATCAAAATGACCTGAATTAGAAAGAATTGCCCCATCCTTCATAACTTTAAAATGTTCTTCGCGGAGCACATCTCTATTTCCAGTAACAGTCACATATACATCGCCATATTTTGCCGCTTCAACCATAGGCATTACGCGATAACCCTGCATCATTGCGTCTAGGGCCTTAGTTGGATCAATTTCAGTAACGATTACATCGGCACCAAATCCCTTTGCACGCTCTGCAAGGCCTTTACCGCAGTATCCAAAACCAGCAACAACCACAACTTTTCCAGCAAGAAGAGTGTTAGTTGCGCGGAATATTGCATCTAGTGAAGATTGACCAGTTCCGTATCGGTTATCAAACATGTGCTTTGTGTCAGTGTCATTTACAGCAATCATTGGAAATTTGAGTGCTCCATCTTTAGTCATCTGACTTAGGCGAATGACTCCTGTTGTTGTCTCTTCGCAACCCCCCATAATTTCACTTATTAATTCAGTACGAGTTGTATGAAGTGTATTTACCAAATCACAGCCATCATCGAAAACTAAATTAGGTTTGATATCTAAAGCAGCATTTATATGGCTGTAATAACCATCTCGATCAATGGCATTCTTTGCAAAAACAGATATGCCATATTCATGGACAAGGGCTGCAGCAGTGTCATCTTGGGTTGAGAGTGGATTTGATGCGCAGAGTGAAAGGTCCGCACCACCTGCTTTTAATGCGCGCATTAAGTTTGCAGTCTCAGTTGTAACATGCATACAAGCAGCAATGCGAATTCCAGTAAATGGTTTCTCTTTTTCGAATCGCTCTTTAATTTGCGCAAGAACTGGCATGTTCCGTTCAGCCCATTCAATCCGCTTCTTTCCATCTGCAGCTAGTGCAGGATTTGCGATATCACTCTTAATTTGAGTTGTAACTGACACCTAAACTCCCTATTCCCATTCACCTTAACTTATAGGGGTGAAGGTTATCGCTAAGCCTTGATGATAGCCAAAGCAGCGTCGCGCGCCTTCTCCATAATCTGCTTTGTGTCTCCCTCAACGTTAAGACGAAGAAGTGGTTCCGTATTAGACGCTCGAACATTGAACCAGTAATCCTTTGCTGAAACAGTTATTCCATCCAATTCATCTATTTGATGATCTGCTCCGTATTTATCTCTTATTTCCTGTAATTTCTTAGGAATATCTTTCACGACAGTATTTATTTCGCCACTCGAAACATACCGATTAAAGGGTTTTAATAGTTCTGATAGCGGCTTAGTTGTCTCAAATAGTTCAGTAAGAGCAAATAAGGCCGCGAGCATCCCAGAATCTGCTCGCCAAAAATCAGCGAAATAAAAGTGGCCAGAGTGCTCTCCACCAAATATTGCATTGGTCTCAGCCATCTGCTTTTTGATAAACGAATGTCCTACTCGTGAACGAATAGGAGTTCCACCATTTTCTGAAATAACCTCTGGTACGGACTTTGATGAGATTAAATTGTAAATAATATTTGAATTTGGCTTACGTTTTAACTCCCGTACCGAAATTAATGCAGTGAGTGCGGAAGGAGTAACTAGATCACCCTTTTCATCAATGAGAAAGCAGCGATCGGCGTCACCATCGAATGCCAATCCGATGTCAGCCTTTTCCACTTTTACCTTTTTTTGCAAGTCGACAAGGTTGGCTGGATCAATTGGATTTGCCTCATGATTTGGGAAATTGCCATCCAATTCAAAGTACATCGGTACCACTTCAACATTTAATTTAGCCATAACAGCTGGAGCGGTATATCCCGCCATTCCATTACCAGCATCAATTACAACTTTAAGTTTCCGCTTGGTTTTATCTAGTTCAAATAATGAAAGGAGGAAATCTACATATTCATCCAACAAATCCTGGCTGCGCTCTTTTCCTACTGGTCTATTTGTAATTGGAACTCCGGTCATAATTAAATCTTTTATACGAAGTAGGCCCGATTCTTGTCCTATTGGCTTTGCTTGAGATTTACATAATTTAATACCGTTGTAAGCAGCAGGATTGTGGCTTGCTGTGAACATTGCACCCGGCAGATTTAATTTTCCTGAAGCGAAATACAACATATCAGTGGATGCCAGACCAATTCGTATTACATCCATACCTTGAGAGGTCGCGCCATCGGAAAATGCTTTTGCCAACTTTGGCGATGAAGGGCGCATATCTTCGCCAATAAGGATCGTTGAGGGTTCACGTTCTTCCTGTAAAAATGTTGCAAAAGCACTTCCGATTGCAAATGCAAGATCTGGTGTTAATTGCTTATCAACCAAACCACGTACGTCATACGCCTTAATAAGTGAATCCAGGAATTCTTTGGTGAACATACGACTAACTTAACGTCTAAGAGATTAATTAGGAATAGCTCTTAAATGTCCTCTTCTGCCTATTTCTTGTGACATTGATTTTGGAAGTGGAACTTCTTGACTTATGAGAGTTGGTTCAGCGGCACCTGCCTCTCTCACCGCATCTGCAATAGCCATCAAATCATCTTCGCTTGGACCTTGAAACGCATCACTTACTTCTTGCTTAATGACTGTCCATCCAACTGGAGCACTCAACCGAATTGAATGTTGATCACAGAGATCATAAGCATGTGGTTCTGCAAATGTTGCTAGCGGTCCGAGAACTGCCGTGGAATCAGCATAAATGTATGTAAGGGTTTTACTTGCTAGATGGCGACAGCCAGCTCTCGAGCAGAGTCGGTGGCCTCGTCCATTTCTCATAAGTTAGAGATTAGCAACGAAAGTAATACTTACTTGGTATTTAGCCACGATTGATTGTGCGTGCGTCTGACCGAGGGAGCACCGCACTCTCAAGGTGAGAACCTGAGGTAATTGGTAACAAGGCGTAACCAGAGCCACTATCTAATAAGAGCGAACCATAATTATCGCTCTGATTTGTAGTAATTGAGACTCTCGTTAATCCGACTTTAGAGCGAAATGCAACTGTGTCATTTCCAAAAATATGTTTTCCTGAACGTTTCCCACGTGTATCAATCCAACTTAGATTTATATCAATCGTCTTTCCATAGAATCGGAACAGCGGTGTAAATCCACCTAACTGAATAGAAGTATCTTTCAAAGTTGTTGTGGCGGTGGCCCAGATAAGGTCACCACTATTTATGGTTAATACAGAAGCGCCTATGGGAACATCAGATTCAAGAACCAATGAGTAAGAGGAATCTGCCACAATTGGCTTAAATTTGAAATCCTTTACGGCTCCGGCATTAACACTCGTTCCATCAATACCAATCGGTGCAAAAGATCCATCACTAGATAGGACGTTCGCTTTGAGATTTGCACTCACATTTCCTGGAACAACTACTCGGAGTAACTGATCATCTTTTCCACTTGAAGTCGGGATATTTGGAATAACAATCAATTTTGATGGCGCAGAGGCAGGAGCCACATAATCGGTCCCCATCGAACGTAGCCCACTCTTTCGATTATCTAACATAAAAATACTTACTCGACCTGCCCGAGTAATTGCATTTACCGCAATGGAATCTTCTCCCGGTGCAAGTGAATCCGTCAATATGTATTGGGCAGAGTTCGCTGGAATAGTTTTTGTAATTACAAGAGCAGCCTTACTAGAAAAGACTTTTAGATCTACAATGGCAGAACTTAATCCACTATTAATTATTGCAATCGTACCCTTGCTTGAAACATTTGATGATCCGCCGATGAACCAATCATCCCCATCTGATATAGAGCAATTAACTGCTGCTAGCGCACTCCCCACACGTAAAATTGACGTGGACGTAACTTGACCGCCATCGACTAAGAGTGCTTTCTTAGAAACAAATGTACTACTTCCAATCTCTTTCATCTTATTCAAATTACTCGGGATGGAAGTCCCAAGGACTTTAGAATTTGGAATTATGGCTGTTGCAGTTCCATCAGTGTTTGTACCCGGACACACAGTAGCCGGATAACTTTTTATAGCAGAAACTCTGTTTTCAATTTTGCCAAGCCCTGTTGCTAATCCAGTAGCGGCAATAACAACTAAGAGCATTAAAACCTTTAGATTTCTTATCATAATTCGACCATCTCTTTACGACGGCGACCGGCAGGAAGTGCAAGTACTAATACAGTTAATAGAATTATTCCTTGGATTGAGATTAATGCTCGACGCTTAGTTCCATCGTGTTCCAGGTAAAGATTTCCGGTCTCATTTGCTTCAAAAATTGGCTCGCCTATTGATGATTTGTTAAGCGGAAGATCTTTATTATTTAAGTACATCTTCCAATTTCCATCATACTTTTCGGCAAGTGTAATTCTCCCTAAGGTTGATAAATTAGTTTCGGCGCCAATGTCTGTTGAATCAATTCTTGAAATATTTCCAAGAGCATCTTTAATTGAAACTCTAGGAACCGCACCAACCACTTTCCAGACTATTCCACTATTAGTCGCAGAAGATCTTGTGAATCCTCCTAATCCATCAATTGTTCGTACCAAACCTTGGTCAATGGGATTTCGCAAATAAATATATTGAATTCCATATAGGCCAAGCACTTTTGAAGATTTAATTCCAGTTCCAGTAATCATCTGATCTACTGCGGTTTCAATCTCAACTGGCGTTCCGACTGTTACATCAGGATCGCCTATCTCTAGGTCATAACCGCGAGTAATAAAGTAAGAAGTGTCTGTGGAATTCTTCTGAATCACCAAGGTTTTCGGCTTACTTGGGGTGTCACTGAGTGATGAAATAAATGGCGGAATTACATTTGGAGTTCCACTTTTTAGCGAAGAGTTCGCGCCGAGAGTTGCTACCCAAGCCGCAGTCATTAATATTGAAAAAATTGTTACCAAGGAAATAAGGGCTGATGTGAAGTGCCCTAAGCCCAGACGTGAACTTCTCAATTTTGGAAGAAGTTCATTTCCAATTTGTAATAAACGTGGAATCAAGAGAGTTTCTGCGACTACCAAAATTGATCCTGCCCAAAACTTACCGATTGAGCCGTGACCCGTAATGTGAATTGGTGATAGGAGAATCACCAATATAAGAAATGCACTTGTGATAAATCCAATTCTAGAAAACTTTTTTGAAAAAAGAATTACGAGTAAATAAAGAGACATTGGTGAAATAATCCATATTGGAACTCCGCTTAAACCACCTGGATTAAAGAGTGAAAGTGAGAGCGCACTTCCCCCTGAGAGCGGTAGTCCTGGATCTAGAAGAATCTGTGTTGGATGAATTATGAATGAGGCAGACCACGGAAAATTTAAAGCAATGGGAATTAGAAAAAGTGCTAATTTACGTTTTTCAACCTCTAAATTAGAGGTCATAAGGAATTTTAGAGGTCGCTTTTCTTTTATCTCATATCTACGTTGGTAAATATCAACAAGAAGAAGTGCTCCTAGAATTAATGTCCATAACGTCAGTAAAAATGGAGAAAACGCACCCACAAACCCAGCAAATAAGGTAAGTCCATAAATTCGTCGCCAGCTCACATCTACTCTTATATCTAAGGGATTGAGGCTTAAAAATGAAGGAATTAATAATGCAATTACCAATGTGCCAAGCCGCCCGTCATTAACGCTATTCCAAATGACTGGTGAGAAAGCGTAAATAAGCCCTGCAATACTCGAAGATAAATCGGATAATCCAAACCGTTTTGAAACTCGATACATAGCAAAAAAGGCCAAGATCGGAGCTAAGAAAAATAGTGCAGCAAAGAAAAATGAGACATTCCCTAAAGTGATACTTGATGCGACCCCAGTAATTGCCACCCAAGTCGGTGCTGGAGATGCAGAACCCATTGCAACTGGATGCCAGGATTCACCAAAATGACTTAATAGGTCTGATGCCGCACCATGAGCGATTGGCATCGCACCACCACTCAATGAGCCAAATCGATTTCGCGACGCAAAAATATTTATAAATGTGACAAAAGCAAGTGAAAATAAATAAGGACGATTTCGCAATATCTGAAACCTAGATTTGAAAGTAATACCCTCGCTTAATTGCTCGTCAAAATTCTCATCAAGTTCACCGATATCACCATACGAAACTGGTTCATTTATAATTTCATTTGATTTACCTAATCCATATCTTCTTGAAATTGCCCGAACACTTCGTTCCCAAGCCTGGCGAATTTGGGTACCCGGTCTAGGAATTAATGGCCTGATAATCCTTGGACTTAAAAGTCTTTTCGGTTTTCTTATTTTTCGCGCAAGCCTTAAATCATTTGGTTTAATTATTACGAGTCCAACCGCTGCAATTTCATCAAGTGCATATCCAGGCAGTTTTGCTAATAAGTAACCAATAGCACGAATTGCTGAAGTTCCTACCAATTGAATTGCCACCCATGGAATCAGCCACCAAGAAACATTTGCCAATAGAACAAAGGCCGCATTCCTTCGATCTAATAAATGTGGACGATGAAGGAAGGCTTCTTCCACATCAACTACACGTCTCTCATTAGCAGAAGCCTCAACGTGGAAGGCAATCGCTCCCGGCGCGGTTTTTACTTCATAACCCGCCAACCAAATTCGCCAACCAAAATCAATATCGTCTCTGAAAATTGCGAGGTTTGGATCTAAGCCGCCCAGATCTTCATACACTTTTCTTCGAATTAAGGCAGCGGCTGTACTAACAGCAAGAACTTCTCTTGGTTCATCATGTTGCCCTTGATCCAATTCATCTTTTTCAAGGCCATTCCAACGTGCGCCATTTACCGCAATCGTTATTCCGATCTCAAGTAATTTGTTTCGGTCACGCCAGCCACGTAATTTTGGACCCACCATTGCAACAAGTGGTTCCTCTTTAAATCCAGAAATTAGATTTGCGAGCGCATGACGATTTGGAGCGCAGTCATCATGCAGTAACCAAATTAATTCTTCTTTATCGCCACTAACAGGTTTGGTTGAATCAAGGGCGAGCTCTATCGCATCACCAAATCCTGATTCTCGATCACTCTTTATTAAGGTTATTCCAGCATTTGAAATTAATTTTGCACTTCCGTCTAGAGAGCCATTATCAACCGCGATTATTCGATCAACCTGACGACTTTGTGCAAAGAGAGAAGCAATAACTTCTGGCAACCACTCCGCTCCATCATGAGAAACGAGGACAGCAGTTACAAAGTAATTGTCAGCCACGGGGATAAGTGTTTACTAAATTAATTAAAAAGCGAAAATTATGCAGAACGGCGCTTTAGACGACGGCGTTCACGCTCGGAGAGACCGCCCCAGATACCAAAGCGCTCATCATGGCCAAGTGCATATTCCAAACACTCGCCACGTACTTCGCATGAGCTGCAGACACGCTTAGCTTCGCGGGTTGATCCACCTTTTTCAGGGAAGAATGCTTCTGGATCTGTTTGGGCGCATAGAGCTCTCTCTTGCCAAGATAGTTCAACTGCGTTTCCAAAGATCACGCCTTCTAATGGCACTGGGCGTTGTTCAGTCATTCTATTTACTCCTCATATAAATGGGCCGCGCTTGTGGCGCGGCTCGATGGCAGAATTACACCCGTGTAATTAACTCCTGTCAACCCCCAGAAGAGGCCTTCCACGCATAATTTGGTTGATATTTTGCCAAATTAGGGGTTAAAAGCCGAAAAATCCACCTTCGCCATTGAGATTTGCAGGAACGAGAAAATCCGGTGCAACAAATGAATTTTTTAATTTAGCCCCTTTCCCAATTCGGGCTCCATCAAAAATAATCGTTCCATCAATAACGGCATCTGAATCAACAGTTGCCCCGGCTCCAATGACTGATCCGTTAATTATCATGGCTGTTGGGTCAACTTTTGCCCCTTCAAGTATCAAAACATCACCATTATGTATCGGGGTTGCCGGTGAATTTATTGCACCAGTTAATAGATCTTTGGAAGCTTTAAGGAGGGCGGTCGGTGTCCCAATATCCAACCAATAAGAAGTATCGATAAAGCCGTAAACCTTTGCGCCTCGGTTTAGGAGTGTGGGAAAAGTTTCTCTTTCAACTGAAATGACTTGACCTTCTGGAATTTGATCAATGATATCCCGATTAAAGATGTAGCAGCCAGCATTAATTATATTTGTGGGTGGATTTTCCATCTTCTCATTAAATGCTAGGACTCGCTGTTCTCTATTTAGTTCGACCGCACCAAAAGCGCGAGCGTCCGGAACCTCCGTTAAGTAGAGAGAGACATCTGCATCATTATTCTCATGAAATTTGAATTGCGCATCCAAGTCATGCCCAGAAAGAACATCACCATTAAATATGGCTACATGTTCTTTTGTTGAGCTCTTATTTGATAATTTATTTGCTGCATTCCTAATAGCCCCGCCGGTGCCAAGAGCACTATCTTCCACTGCATATTTGATTTCAATCCCAAATTTATTTCCATCTCCAAAATATGGTTGAAATATTTCCGCTTTAAATGCGGTCGCAAGAACGATTTCAGAGATTCCAGCATCACGCGCTTTTAAAATTTGATGTTCGGTGAATGGGACACCTGCCACAGGGAGCATTGGCTTCGGCATACTTAAAGTCAGGGGATGAAGTCTGGTTCCCATTCCACCCACTAAAAGAATTGCCGAGCGGCTCATTTCAGATTCTTACCTTTTTGCAGAGAATCTAATCTGGCTCTCTCCATTAATTCCGTAACTTTCTTCGCCACATCTTCGCGATATGTTCCAATTATTCGGGCTGCAAGCAAACCGGCATTCTTCGCATTACCAATTCCAACAGTCGCAACCGGAATTCCTGCGGGCATCTGAACAATTGAAAGAAGAGAATCCATGCCTTCCAAATGTTTAAGTGGGACTGGAACGCCAATTACTGGCAGGCTTGTTGCTGCTGCAATCATTCCTGGTAGATGAGCTGCTCCACCTGCTCCAGCAATTATTACTTTAATCCCTTTACTTGCGGCACTTTTTGCAAAAGCAATCATCTCTTCAGGTGTGCGATGTGCACTGACCACATCTTTCTCATATGCAATTCCACATTGATCAAGTGACTCTGCGGCTGCTGACATTGTTGGCCAATCTGAATCTGAACCCATAACAATTGCAACTTCATTACTCATCTACTACCCCACTCATATAGTCAATTGCATGTTGTACTTCATCCTTTAATTCTAAGAGATTGTCACCGCAGAGAGTTACATGGCCAATTTTTCGCCCTGGTCTAACTTCTTTACGATATTGATGAAAATGTAATTCCGGCGTACGTGCCATCAAATGAAGGTAGGGTCTGTACATATCTGTTTTTTCGCCACCCAGTATGTTCCCCATTACTGCAAATTTATTTGTCAAAGCAGTACTACCAAGTGGAAGATCCAAAACTGCTCGTAAATGTTGTTCAAATTGACTTGTCTTTGAGCCTTCAATAGTCCAATGACCCGAATTGTGTGGTCTAAGCGCCAATTCATTTATAAAGAACTTATCTCTAACAATAAAAATTTCTACCGCCATGACGCCTACTAGATTAATTCCAGCCGCAATCTTGAGAGCAGCGCTCTGCACTTTTTCTTCTAACTCAGAAGATATTTCTGGCATAGGAGTAATTGTCATCGTGCATATTCCGTCGTTCTGCACAGTCAATGTTGTAGGCCATGAGGCAGCCTGATTATGCGGAGATCTTGCTACCATCACTGAAATTTCGTATTCAAAATTCAACTTCTCTTCCAAAAGCAATGTGCCATTTCTTTTGAAAAGTTCATCCAATTCCGATTGATTTTCAATTACATAGACTCCACGTCCGTCATATCCACCTGTAGGTAATTTCGCAATTAAAGGAAATTTAATCGAGTGATTTCCGCCTTTATATTCTTCAAAAATCGGATTTGGGAGTCCCAACTCTTGAATCTTCCTACGCATTTCCAATTTATTCTGTGAGTAAATAAACGATTCAGCCCTTGGATAAACCTTTACCCCAGCCGCCTCTAATCCTTTAATTACACTTTGTGGCACTAATTCATGTTCAAATGTGATGACATCACAATCTTTTGCAAAAGCGAGAATTGATTGAAGGTCGCGAAAATCGCCTAAAACAAAATCAGCGATTTGAGCAGCAGAGTCATCTGGGTTTGCTGTGAAAACAGTGAATTCAATTCCAAGATCATTAGCCGGGACGGCCATCATCCGCGCTAACTGCCCTGCTCCGATTACGCCCACTCTGGGAAAAGTCACTTGATTATCTTATTCCTTAAGATGAACTAGGTCTCCAACCGTTACTTCTTCACCACTTTCGAGGATGAGTGCGCCATTTACCGAAACCTTTTCGGCAAAGCCAGTTATCTCAGAGCCAGTTTGAATAACTTTGACCTTCTTTTTTAAAGTTGCGGAAAGGGAACTGTAATAATTGGTCAAATCTTCACCTCTATCCCAATCTTCAAAGACTTTTTTAAATTCATTGCAGAATTCCGCAAGTAAATTATTTCTATCCAAAATAACTTGAGATTGAAGATAGATAGAGGAAGCAGAGGGTGTCGGTAGATCGGCTTCGGACATTGTCACATTGATGCCAATTCCTACGATGACACCATTAGAAAAAGTTTCAGAGAGAATTCCTGCAATTTTTTTATTTTCCACCAAAAGATCATTTGGCCACTTACATTTATATATTTCACTTTTGGTTAGATTATTTAATGTAGTTGCGACAGCTGCACCAGCTAATAACGGGATAAAGCCCCAATCATCCTTATTTCGTGAGGGCTCAATATAAAATGAAAAAAGTAATGCGGTACCTTTTCTTGCTTCAAAGGTTCTATCTAATCTGCCACGACCTGCACTTTGAAATTCTGCCGCTAAAAGATCCCAATTAATTGGATTTTCATTTTTTAATTCATTTTGTGTAGATGAAATTTCATCGGCAACCTTTACCCGCCAGTATCCAGAAAGTCTCTCAGTTATCGCTCCATTATGAAGTAACTCTACTTTCAAGTAAGCCTCACATTCATTTAAAGGTCGATACCTAGTAACCTATACATGTGTCCGATGATATTCGTAGTACCTCAGGCAAAATAGCAGACCTAAGACGTAAACGCGTAGAAGCTGCGAGCAGTAATCCAGAGAGCGTTGAGAAGCGCCATGCGCAAGGTAAGTACACCGCGCGCGAACGAATTGAAAAATTGGTAGATCCGGGCTCATTTGTGGAATTCGATTCCTTTGCACGTCATCGATCAAATAATTTTGGAATGGAAAAGAACCGAATTTATGGAGATGGTGTAATTACGGGACATGCAACTGTTGATGGTCGCGCAATCGCTATTTATTCCCAAGACTTCCTAGTTTTTGGTGGATCACTTGGTGAAGTAGTCGGTGAAAAAATTGTAAAAGTAATGGACTTTGCACTTAAGGCTGGAATACCAATTGTTGGCATTAACGATTCCGGTGGCGCCCGAATTCAAGAAGGTGTCGCATCACTTAGCCAATATGGCGAAATCTTTAAACGAAATGTTCGTGCATCTGGAGTTATTCCCCAGATTTCATTAATTATGGGACCTACTGCTGGTGGTGCGGTCTACTCACCTGCTGTTACAGATTTCGTAATCATGGTCGATAAGACCTCCCAAATGTTTATTACAGGTCCGGATGTAATCAAGGCTGTTACTGGAGAAGAAGTTGGAATGGAAGAACTTGGTGGTGGAAAAACACATAACACCAAGACCGGAAATTCCCATTACTTAGCCGCTAATGAAGATGACGCGATTGACTATGTAAAAGCACTTCTCTCATTTTTACCAAGTAACAACATGGACGAGGCGCCAGTTTTTCCAGCAACCGAAAGCAATGAGATCTCACCGAGTGATCGTGCTCTTGATTCATTAATTCCAGATAATCCAAATAAGCCTTATGACATGCGTGTAATCATCGAAGCACTTCTTGATGAGGCAGATTTCTTAGAGGTTCATGCCCTCTTTGCTCCAAACATTATTGTCGGTTTTGGTCGAATTGATGGACACTCAGTCGGAATAATTGCAAATCAACCACAACAATTTGCAGGAACTTTAGATATTGATGCATCTGAAAAAGCAGCGCGATTTGTGAGACTCTGCGATGCCTTTGGCATCCCAATAATTACTCTTGTTGATGTACCTGGCTTCCTTCCTGGTACCGAACAAGAATGGAATGGAATTATTCGCCGCGGCGCCAAATTACTTTATGCATATGGTGAAGCTTCGGTGCCACTCGTAACAGTAATTACCCGAAAGGCATATGGCGGCGCATATATAGTGATGGGCTCCAAACACCTTGGGGCTGATGTGAATTTAGCATGGCCTACTGCCCAAATAGCAGTTATGGGCGCACAGGGAGCAGTAAATATCCTGCATCGTAAAGAGATAGCAGATTCAAAAGATTCCGAGAAAACTCGGAAAGAGTTAATGGATAACTATGAAGATACTTTATTAAATCCTTATATTGCAGCAGATCGTGGTTTTATTGATGCCGTAATTGATCCGCAAGAAACAAGGGATCAAATTACTAAAGCGTTAAGAGCTCTAAGAAATAAGCGCGTAGCACTGCCTCCACGTAAACACGGAAATATTCCACTGTAAAGAAATATCATGAATCGGAACTTTAAAGTCCTTAAAGGCGAATTAACTAGAGAAGAGTTTGTCGCGCTTCGTCGCGCCCTGCCAACTCCTATTGAAAAGAAATCAGAAAGTGCAAGTCTTTGGCGCAAATCCCAAATTCGTCAACCACTTCCAAGAAAGTGGGGCCAGACTT
>CAWULH010000005.1:0-24267 GCA_963923215.1 uncultured bacterium | reverse complement strand
GAATTACATCCAACAGGTTTACATTTCACCGCTGTTGCAGGTGAAGGACAAACTTTAAATGGAAAGTTTTTAGTAACCGAGAATCACCAAGGTGCACCAGGTCTTGCTCATGGTGGCCTTCTGACTCTCGCCTTCGATGAAGCACTTGGAAAATTAATGTGGTTACTTCGCGCACCTGCCGTGACAGGAAGACTTGAGACAGATTTTTTACTTCCAGTGCCAATAGGTACTGAACTTCACATATATGCCGAGATAACTGGACTAGTTGGAAGGAAGGTTTATAGCCGCGCAGAAGGTAGATTGGGCTCGCCGGATGGTCCAATTGCGGTAACTGCATCAGCATTATTTATTATTGTTCCAATGTCCCACTTCTTAGAGAAAGCGCCGAAGGAATATATTGAACACGTTAAAAAACATCCAGAATTACTGGCCTTTGTCGATCCTGAATTCGAGATTAATCCGTAAATGAGCGTAAAAGTTTTAATTACAAGATTAGATCCATCAGTTCCACTACCTGCTTATGCAAAACCAGGCGATGCTGGTGCTGATTTAGTAACGCGAATTGATGTAACAATAAAACCAGGTGAGCGGGTACTCGTTCCAACTGGAATTTCACTTGCCCTACCTAAGGGATACGTTGCCCTGGTTCATCCGCGTTCGGGGCTGGCTATTAAACACGGAATCTCTTTAGTAAATACTCCAGGAACAGTTGATGCTGCATATCGTGGCGAAGTTGCCTGCATCCTTATAAACCACGATTTAACGAATGAAGTCTCCTTTAAAAAAGGGGATCGCATTGCACAGTTGGTTATTCAAAAAGTCGAAGAGGCAGATTTTATAGAAGTGGAAGAACTCCCAGGAAGTGACCGGGGTGCCGGTGGTTTTGGCTCGACTGGAAAGAGTTCTTAGTGGAGAAAGAAGATAAAGCCAAGGTTGTAAATGCCTTAGGTGGAAAGTCAGGCATATTTGATTCAACTGTTCCATCAATATTCTTTTTAATTACTTACAACATAACAAACAATTTAAAACTCTGTCTTTATTACTCAATTGGTCTAGCAGCCATTCTTATGGTGATTAGATTATTTCGAAGAACCACACTTGTTCATTCAGTTGGTGGATTTATTGCTGCGGTCTTCTGCGCATATTTTGCCTGGAAGACAGGGAATGCTAAGAGTTACTACGCGCCAAGTCTCTGGAAGAATTCCGCATTTGCCGCAGTTTATGTAATTTCAATAGCGGCTAGATTCCCGCTAATTGGTCTAATACTTGGACCGATTCTTGGAGAAAATTTAGAATGGCGAAATAGTAAAAACCGCTACCGGGCTTACCGTAATGCAACTTGGGTCTGGTTTGGCCTTTTTGCAATTAGATTGGCAATACAGATACCGTTATATAAAGCAAATCAATTAAATGCTTTGGGAATCGCAAATATTTTTCTAGGAGTGCCACTTTATTTATTGGTTCTTTGGGCTACTTGGATGATTATTAAACAAGTTCCTGTAGTTAAGAAAAGCGATTAAAAACAAACAAGTATAATTAAGAGATAAAGAGCGCTTTTAGTTTAGATTCTGCCTCTGCTGTTGCGATAAAAATTAATTCATCGCCAGGTGTAAGAACATCGTGTCCGTGAGGAGCAATAACTTTAGAATCTCGAATAATTGCTGTGAGAGTTGCATTTTCTGGGAGTGCAATTTCAGAGACAGATTTACCGCAACAAGTTGCTGTGTCAGGAAGGGTCAATTCAACTAGATTTGCTTCTCCAGACTTTAATGAGAATAGACGAACTACATCACCAATCGCTACCGCCTCTTCAACGATTGCAGCGATAATGCGTGGAGTCGATACGGCAACATCAACACCCCAAGAACTATCAAACATCCATTCATTTTTTGGATGATTGATGCGGGCGACTACTCGGGGAACACCGTATTCAGTTTTTGCTAATAGTGATGAAACGAGATTTACCTTGTCATCTCCGGTAGCGGCAATTAATACCTGGCAGGTATCTAACTTGGCATTATCAAGAGCAGCAATTTCGCAAACGTCAGCCATAATCCATTCAGCTTTTGGAACCGACTCCATCTTAAGAGCCTTTGGATCACGGTCAATTAATAAAACATGATGGCCATTCTCTAAAAGTTCTCGAGCAATCGCTCGACCAACATTTCCAGCCCCAGCAATAGCAACTTTCATTATGCCTCTTCCGGTGATTTAGATAATGCTAGTTCCACATTCTTAATCTCTTTGCTTGGAACCATTAGATGAATCAAATCGCCATCTTGTAAAACGGTATTAATGGTTGGAACCATTGCCTCACCGAGGCGAGTAATAAAGGCAACCCGGGCCTTTGTTCGCTCTTCAATTAATGTGATCGGTTCGCCAAACCAAGCTTCATGTGCATGTACTTCGCATAACTGAACAGCACCAGTTGCATCTTGCCATTCAGAGGTTGAACCTTCCGGCGCCAAACGACGAAGTATTTGATCCGTTGCCCAGATAACTGTTGCAACAGTTGGAATCCCAAGGCGTTGATAAATTTCTGCGCGAGCTGGATCATAAATACGGGCAACAACATTTGAAATTCCAAAAGTTTCGCGCGCTACTCGAGCCGCCAGAATATTTGAATTATCACCATTCGAAACTGCGGCGAAAGCTTCTGCTCTCTCAATTCCTGCTTCAATTAATACATCTCTATCAAAGCCAACGCCAGCCACAGTCTGACCCTTGAAATTAGCACCAAGCCTTCGAAATGCTTCTCGATTTTGATCAATAACTGAAACTGAGTGACCGGCGGACTCTAATTCATTTGCCAATCCAGATCCGACGCGTCCACATCCCATAATGACTACGTGCACGAAGTAAAACTTACACCCTTACGCTTCGGTATGTGAGCACCGGGCTAAAGGTAGGCGACCGAGTCGAAGTAGAGATTGGTCCCATTGCGAATGGCGGACATTTTGTCGCTCGCCATAACGGACAGGTTATTTTTGTTCGACATGCAATTGAAGGCGAGATTGCCATAGTAGAAATCACATCAATCTCTTCAAAACTTGCAAGAGGCGATGCAATAACAATAATTAAACCCTCACCAGATCGCATTGAAAGTGCCTGTAATTTCTCTGGAAGTGGAAAGTGCGGGGGTTGCGACTTCTTACATATCTCAATGGAACGTCAATTGAAATTAAAAACTCAAGTCGTGACTGAATTGTTTAGTCGAATGGCAAAAATTGAAATTGAATTCAAGATGAATGGCGTTGAACCAAAAAATGGACTGAATTGGCGTACCCGCGTTGATTTTTCAATCTCAAAAAATGGAAAAATTGGCCTCTTCTCGGCCCGTTCTAATGAAGTGGTAGAAATTGATGAATGCAAAGCTGCTGTCGAGCCAATAAATAAATTAGATATTTTTGGAAGAAATTGGCGAGGTGAAGATCGAATTGAAGTAGCAGCAACATCCACTGGTCAAGTAAGTGTTTCGCGCGGAGGTCGCACTATTGAAGGTCAGAGTCAATTACTTGAAAAAGTTGGAGACCTTAAATATCAATTATCTCCAGCATCTTTCTGGCAGGGGCATATTGGTGCACCGGCAGTTCTTGTGCAAAAAGTTATTGAGTTAGGGGATTTTAGGGAAGGTGACACAGTTCTTGATTTATACGGCGGAGCTGGTCTTTTTGCAAAAGCAATATTAAATACTTTTCCTACAATTGAAAAACTTCATTTAATTGAATCAAATGAGAAGGCAACAGGCGATGCCCGAAAAAACCTTTCTGAATTTGGAAAGATCGTTTCCATTCATACTGGTCGAGTTGAGCAATGGCTTTCTCAAATAAAGAAAGCCAATGTGGTTGTTATAGATCCACCAAGAAGTGGAACTGGAGAACTAGTTAATAAATTATTAATTGGATTACGCCCAAGAAAAATTATTTACGTTTCCTGTGATCCAGCATCACTTGCACGTGATTCTGCCCAATTAGTTGGCGGTGGATATAAATTGGGTCACATTGAGGGCTTTGACCTCTTCCCGAATACCCAACATATCGAATGTGTGGCCACCTTTACTCACGGCTAAGATACCGACCGTGAGTAAGAATTCATTTGGTGCAAAAACCACCCTAGAAGTTTCCGGTAAGAATTATGAGATTTTTGATTTAACAAAACTTAAGGGCTCTGAAACTCTGCCATTTAGTCTAAAGATTCTGCTTGAGAATTTACTCCGAACCGAAGATGGCGCAAATATCACTGCAAATCAGATCGAAGCGCTTGCAAGTTGGAATCCAAATTCGGAGCCCGATACTGAAATTCAATTTACACCGGCTCGAGTGATTATGCAGGATTTCACAGGAGTTCCATGTGTAGTTGATTTAGCAACCATGCGAGAAGCGATTTCAGATTTGGGTGGAGATCCAAAAAAGGTGAATCCACTTGCTCCGGCAGAATTAGTAATTGACCACTCCGTCATTGCAGATGTATTTGGAACTAAGACTTCTTTTGAAGAAAATACTGATATCGAATATCAACGTAATAAAGAGCGTTATCGTTTCTTGCGCTGGGGCCAGACTGCATTTGATGAATTTAAAGTTGTTCCTCCTGGGACTGGAATTGTTCACCAAGTAAATATTGAGTACCTTGCACGTGTTGTTATGACACGTACCGTTGGTGGTGCGCTACGGGCTTATCCAGATACTGTGGTTGGTACTGATTCACACACAACCATGGTCAATGGACTTGGTGTACTTGGGTGGGGAGTTGGCGGAATCGAGGCCGAGGCTGCATTACTTGGTCAGCCAGTCTCAATGCTTATTCCAAGAGTCGTTGGATTTAAATTAAATGGTGAGCTGCCACTAGGCACAACTGCAACAGATTTAGTTCTAGTGATAACTGAGATGCTTCGCAAACACGGAGTAGTTGGAAAGTTTGTTGAGTTCTATGGTCCGGGAGTCACCGCACTTCCGATGGCAAATCGAGCAACAATTGGAAATATGTCACCAGAATATGGTTCGACATGTGCAATTTTCCCAATTGACGAAGAGACTCTCCGTTATTTGAAATTAACTGGTCGCAGTGATGAACAACTTGAATTGGTTGAAAAATATTCAAAACGTACTGGACTCTGGCATAACCCTAATGCGACTCCTAGATTCTCAGAGAGTCTTGAATTAGACCTTGCAACTGTTGTTCCATCAATTTCAGGTCCAAAACGACCTCAGGATCGCATCTCACTTAAAGATGCGAAAAGTTCATATGAAAAAATTGTTCCTACTTATTTCTCCGAAAAGACTTCCCGAAACCCAGTCTCAATAGATCTAAATGGAAAATCAACAACAGTTAAAAATGGTGATGTTGTGATTGCTTCAATCACCTCATGTACCAATACTTCAAATCCAAGCGTAATGCTCGGTGCGGCATTACTTGCAAAGAAGGCAGTTGAAAAAGGTTTAAAGAGCAAACCGTGGGTAAAAACGACACTCGCACCAGGTTCAAAAGTTGTAACTGATTATTACGAAAAAGCAGGACTTACCAAATACATGGAAGATCTTGGATTTAACCTAGTTGGCTATGGTTGCGTCACATGTATTGGTAACTCTGGACCACTTCCATCGTCAGTCTCAAATGCGGTTAGCGAGAACGACTTAGCAGTTTCTGCTGTGCTCTCTGGAAACCGCAACTTCGAAGGCAGAATTAATCCAGATGTGAAGATGAATTACCTCGCATCTCCATTACTTGTGGTTGCTTATGCCCTTGCCGGCAATATGAATTTTGATTTCGATAAGGATTCCTTGGGTGAAGATTCAAATGGATATCCGATATTCTTGAAGGATATCTGGCCAACTCCTTCGGAAATTGAATCTCTAGTGGCATCATCAATTTCTTCAGAGATGTTTAAAAAAGATTATGCAAGCGTCTTTGATGGCGACCACAGATGGAAGTCTTTAGATACACCAACTGGAAATACTTTTGAGTGGGATCCGAAATCAACTTATGTTCGTAAACCGCCTTACTTTGAAGGTATGCCACGTAATCCAGAGCCGGTGAAAGATATTTCTGGAGCCCGAGTTCTAGCTGTGCTTGGTGATTCGGTGACAACAGATCATATTTCCCCAGCTGGAAACATTAAAGCTGATTCACCTGCTGGAAAATATCTGGCAGCTAATGGAATCGAACGAGGAGATTTCAACTCTTATGGATCACGTCGCGGTAACCATGAAGTCATGATCCGCGGAACCTTTGCAAATATCCGCCTTAAGAATTTACTTTTAGATGGAGTCGAAGGTGGATTTACAAAAAATTTCTTGAGAAATAGTGAGCAGTCAACTATTTATGATGCTTCGATGGAATATCAGAGTGCAAATATTCCTCTGGTAATTCTTGCCGGCAAAGAATACGGTTCAGGATCTTCACGTGACTGGGCTGCAAAGGGAACAGCTCTTCTTGGAGTAAAGGCTGTAATTGCAGAATCATTTGAACGTATTCATCGCTCCAATTTAATTG
Source organism: uncultured bacterium (assembly GCA_963923215.1). Taxonomy (GTDB): domain Bacteria; phylum Actinomycetota; class Actinomycetes; order Nanopelagicales; family Nanopelagicaceae; genus AAA044-D11. Next base: position 17,778 of record CAWULH010000005.1, on the reverse strand, counting down.
GTATGGGAGTACTTCCACTCCAATTCCCTAAAGGTGAAACTGCCTCATCACTTGGATTAAAGGGTGATGAAGTTTTCGAATTTAGCGGAATAACTGAACTAAATAATGGCAATACTCCAAAGACTATTAAGGTCACAGCAAACGGAAAGAGCTTTGATGCGGTGGTTCGTATTGATACACCAGGTGAGGCTGACTACTACCGCCACGGAGGAATCATGCAATATGTACTCCGATCTCTTCTTAAATAAATAGCATCCGAATAAACTAAGAAGATGCTGGAGTCAATCCGTGGGCCTGAAGATTTGAAGGGCCTTTCCTATAGCCAACTTGATTCGATTTCTGCTGAAATTAGAGAGTTCTTAATAAATAAAGTATCTAAATCAGGTGGGCATCTTGGACCCAACTTAGGCGTAGTTGAATTAACTTTAGCTCTTCATAGAATATTCAAATCACCGGACGATGTAATTCTTTTTGATACGGGACATCAGAGTTATGTACATAAAATAATTACTGGACGTGCAGCAGGTTTTGAAAAATTGCGACAACGTGGCGGAATTTCAGGTTATCCAAATCGATCTGAGAGTAAGCATGATGTAATTGAAAATTCTCATGCTTCTTCATCACTTTCTTGGGCAGAAGGAATAGCCCGCGGCTTTAAATTAAAGGGCGAGAGTAAGAGAACTGTCGTAGTTGTCGTTGGTGATGGTGCACTAACTGGTGGAATGGCTTGGGAAGCGTTAAATAATATTGCCTCAAGCGATGATTTAAATCTAGTAATCGTCGTTAATGACAATGAGCGTTCTTACTCGCCAACAATCGGTGGTCTAGCAACGTATCTTTCAACCCTTCGCACAACAAGTGGATATGAAAAATTTTTGGAATGGGGCAAAGGTGTTTTAGAGCGGACACCTGTTGTCGGTCAACCAATTTACGAGACTTTACATGGAGTTAAAAAAGGTTTAAAAGATATTGTTGCACCACAGGGCTTATTTGAAGATCTGGGATTGAAATATTACGGACCAATTGATGGCCACAATATTGAAGCACTCGAGTTGGCTTTGGAACAAGCTAAGAGTTTTGGTGCCCCAGTGATTGTTCACGCAATCACACAGAAAGGCCGCGGATATTTGCCTGCTGAGAATGACGAAGCTGAGAAATTCCATGCCGTAGGAGTGGTAGATCCCGAATCTGGTCTACCTATCAAAAAAAGTGAGAGTTCCTGGACCAATACTTTTTCAGACGAGTTGGTCGAAATTGGAAATAGGCGTAAAGATATAGTTGCAATCACAGCTGCAATGCTTGGGCCAACTGGTTTAGATAAATTCCAAGAGAACTTTCCAGAACGGACATTTGATGTCGGTATAGCTGAGCAACATGCAGTTGCAAGCGCAGCCGGTATGGCCTTTGCGGGATTACATCCAGTTGTCTGTGTCTACTCAACATTTCTAAACCGCGCCTTTGATCAACTATTACTTGATGTCGGTCTACATAAAGCGGGTGTGACTTTTGTACTTGATCGGGCTGGAATTACTGGAGATGATGGACCATCACACAACGGGGTTTGGGATCTGGCACTCACTGGAATAGTGCCTAATATTAAAGTTGCTGCACCTCGAGATGGGGCGCGGCTACGTGAATTATTGAATGAATCAGTTGAAATTTCTGACGGCCCATCATTGGTTCGCTTTCCTAAGGGTGAGATAAATAAAGACTTACATGCATTTGAACGCCGCGGTGGAATTGATGTGCTCTACCGTGGGGAGAGTGCAGATGTGCTTTTAATAAGTATTGGTGCAATGGCACCACTCTGTTTTGAGGCAGCGCAGCAGAGCTATTTAGAAGGTGTTGGAGTAACCGTGGTTGATCCAAGATGGGTCAAACCTCTGCCACGCGAACTAGCTACAATGGCAAATCGATATAAGAGTGTCGTAGTAGTTGAAGATGGAATTAAACATGGTGGAATTGCAAGTACGCTCTCTGAAATTTTCAGGGAAGAGGGAATATCAGTTCCAATCCATTCAATTGGAATCCCTTTAACTTATTTGGAACATTCAAAACGAAATGAAATCCTTGAAGATTTAGGGATTACGGCAAAGCAGATTTCGCGCGAATTAGTTGCTTGGAACAGTGGCCAACTCTTTACGAGTAACGGGAGCGAAGAAGAATGGCAGAACCAGAGCAAGATAGAGAACCCAGATAAATAACTGAAGGTAAGTAGTGGTTGTTGAAATACCGACTGTGCCAGATAAGAAGGATTCAATGAGGTTATTTGGGTTATTCCAATTCCACGCAAAGGCATGAGCACCGGGAAGTACTCCAAATTCTTGAAATTCCTTAACTCCATGAGCGAGGACGCCGCCAGCAACAATTAGAAGTGCGCTGCCGGTAAATAAGAAAAACTTACTCAAATTGATTCGGATTGCTCTCTTGTAAATGGCAACACCAAGGAATACCGCAGCGCTTAATCCAAGAACTAAACCAATAGTTGGTCCGAAATCCTTCGAAACAGTTTTAAAGTTACTAAAAATAAATAATGCAGTCTCAAGTCCTTCACGAACTACTGAGAAGAATGCTGCACCCATGAGGGCGGCGCCTCCAAGAGGTAAGGCTTGATCAACTTTATTTTCAAGATCGCCTTTAATTGTTCGTGCTGCTCGTTTCATCCAGAAAACCATAAATGTGACAAGTGCTGTTGCAACGATAGAGGTAGTTCCGGCAAAGACCATTTCACCACGTGGTGATAATTCTTTAGAAGTAAAAGATAAGAATGCTCCGAAAATCAGACTTACTGAAATAGCCAACCCGACACCAGTCCAGAGCAGAGCCAGAGCACGCTTTCGGTTTGATTTCTTTAAATAGGCAACGAGAATTCCAACAATGAGGGCCGCTTCTAGGCCTTCGCGGAGGGCGATTAGAAAGGTACTTGCCACAGAGAGAGATTAACTCCGAGGCGGTTATTTACGCAACTTTACTGTTGCGTAATTCCCTCCTCCAGAGGTGGTGCGACCTTTAAAGGAGTGGTTTCCCGCATACCCACCTCGAAATGGGGTGCAATTAGGGCTACCTGCCAGCCCCTAGCCCCCGCAGAATGGAGCGTTAAATCAATGTAAGCAGGTAGGTCAGATTCTGGCGGTTCACTCCAACAGAGCTTTTTAATTACTTCTGGCGAAACTAGATTCTCTGGCGGCATACCGATCTGGGTGGCCAACTCATTTACCTTGGCCCTAATGTGGGTTGCCCGGGCGTATCCCAATGGATTTTTATTCTCCCAAATTTTTATAGCAGGTAGACCAGTCCCACTGCCGCGCATTGGCGGAAGCTCTTTTTCATCTGCCGCAAACGCATCCTCATAAATAGCAAACCATTCGGACGCTGGGAGATCCTGATAACGGGTTCGCTTCATTAGAATTTTTGCAAATTGGTCAACCGAAGTAGGTCGTTTGGTAATTAACTCCATCATAGTTTCATCATTAAATATTCTGCCGGGAGCGACATCATTCTCGGAAGCATATGAATCACGAACTTGCCATAGATTTTTTATTGCATTGAGCGCTCGCCGATCGCGAATCTTGTGCATTCCAGAGGTTCGGCGCCAAGGATCAACTCGCTCTGTTGTCGTAGGCAATGTCAGGATATGGGCAAACTCTTCTTTAGCCCAATCAAGTTTTCCGTTATCTTCAAGTAATTTCTCTACGCTATCTCGTAAATCAATAAGTACATCGACATCAAGTGCAGCATAATTTAGCCACTCTTCTTTAAGTGGGCGAGTAGACCAATCAACTGCACTATGTTCTTTCGCCAATTGTATTTCTAAAAGATTTTCACAAAGTGATCCGAGACCAACGCGCTCGCAACCTGCAATCCTTCCCCCAAGTTCTGTATCAAAGAGAATCTTTGGCTTCAGACCCAACTCAGCTAGGCAGGGCAGATCCTGAGTGCTTGCATGAAGTATCCACTCTTCATCATGAAATGCGGAATTAAATTGACTCCACAATTTTGTTTCGCCAATTGAAATGGGATCAATTAAGTGCAGTCCGCCATCTCGGCGATTAATTTGAATTAGGTAAGCACGAGCGGAGTACTTAAAGCCTGAAGCTCTCTCAGCATCTAGGGCGATTGGGCCAAATCCTGATGCAATATCCTCTAATGCTCTTTCAAAATCACTCTCATTCTCAATTAATTTAGGCAGACCTGCTTTGGGAGCTAGTAAGGGAGTTGCCATTTAAGAATTAAATATTTCGCGAAAGTTGAGTGACGCCACTAGGAACTGGCATCAGCCCACAAGCAATTTCAATTACCTCTAGCCATGCTTCTACATGATTAACTAATTTATCTGGATTTTCCGGAGTCCAAGAGGCTCTAATTTCTAATTCATTTGATTCCACTTGGCCTTTTAAAGTTCCAAAAGATGCACTTGAAACTCTTGTCACCGTGCCACTTGGACTAGTGAATTTAGCATCATGTTTGCTTAGCGAATCAACTAAGAAACTCCACCCTAGATCACAGAGGACAGGATCATTTGCCATTTCAGCATCAATTGCCGATCTAATGAAAGTTACACATCGAAATTGCCCATTCCAACCTTCTTGACCATTTGGATCATGTAACAGAACAAAGCGCCCCGTAGCTGTAATCTCACTTACATCTGCAGATAGTGCCATTGCAAAAGGCGCAAGTTTCTGTGGCGCAGGAACTTCAGTAAGAGTTATCTCATTTCTTGATTTCACCTTACGAATTTCATTTGCGATATTTTCAAAGTTCACGGCCACGGAAGAATTTTAAGGTCTGAGATTTCAGATAGGAGGGAGGCGCTCTGTAGGGTAGCCAGATGGCTTCATTACTTGCTCTGCTTTCTAGCGTGCTTTGGGGAACTGCTGATTTTGTGGGTGGTTACCTAACCAAGAAACATAAGGCAGCAATAGTGACTGCAGCATCGCAAGTATTTGGACTGGCGATGGGAATTATCTTATTAATCTCAACAAATAGTTTTATCAGACCAAATTTTGCTTGGAATGGTTATCTAATCCCAGGAATTTTCTCTTCAGTTGCAGGTTTTCTTGGTCTTGTAGTTTTTTATCAAGGACTTGCAACTGGAAGTATGGGTGTTGTTTCCTCTATTGGTTCACTCGGGGCAATTATTCCAATAGCAATTGCTTTTATAAATGGTGAACGACCTCACCAACATCAAATTTATGGAATGGTTATTGCTTTGATTGGCGCATTTTGTGCATCTGGTCCTGAGGTATTAAAAGGATCGCAATTAAAACCGATTCTCTTAGGAATTGCTGCGATGTTCTTATTTGGTACAGCACTCAGTTTTATGGCAATTGGGTCAAAGGTAAGTTCGCTTCTTACTATGACAACTATGCGTGCTTTCTCAGTAACTATTGCACTCTTTCTCGCAATTATTTTCCGAAATTTTGGTTCTTTTAAGAAAAATGAAATTGGACCCTTGGCCTTTATGGGTTGTGCTGATTTTCTAGCAAATCTCTTCTTAGGAATCGCCACAACTAAGGGTTTAGTCTCTGTTGCAATGGTACTTGGATCGCTAGTGCCAATTGCCACTGCATTGCTTGCTTACCGGATCCTGCATGAGAGGCTACATAAAGTTCAGTACTTGGGTATTGCTCTTGCGATTGCGGGCGTATCGCTTACCTCTCTCGTATAAATCGGTAAAAAATTTCTCCCTCGATTTTTTCCATCTCTTCCATAATAAACTCTCTTGTGAGTCCATCAAAACTTACTATTTGACCATCACCATACCTATTTGTAATTGTTATATAAAGTTCGTCAACGAAATTTATTAAATTTAGCAGCAGGTTAGGCCCACCCTCTATTAACACATTAGGGCCATATTTTTCGATGGCGATTTGAAGTGCAGATTGTGGGTCCTTGTTAATTATTACAGCGTTTTTATTTTCAGAGATTTCCTTAATTTCCGTGAATTTTGAAACTATTACTAATGGAACAGGAGTTTTTCCATAGGGCTCACGGCGGGCAGTTTCACCACCAATAAAAATTACATCTGCTCTCTCACGAAGTTGATGGAATCTTTTGCGGTCCGTATCAGAAGATAGTTTTGCTGAACGACCCTCAGCCGAGGTAGAACCATCTAAACCAATAACTAAATTTGCATAGACGGTCACGCGATTAGCCTAATCAATGCGGAGAGTTGGGTATCCCAAGGTCAGTTAGTACTCTTTTCCCGTGAAATTTCGAGTAACCACTCTCGCTATTCTTTTATCGATATCGCTGACTCCTCCGGTATCTGCCGCACCTAGTCTCCAAGATGTACGTGACAAAGTTCGCGCCCTCCAAGAAGAAGCAGCAGGGGCAGGGGAGGCAGCTCAACAAGCTCAAGTTGAATTAAATTCATTAACTAGAACGCTGGCTTCTGTACAAAAGCAAGCAGAAGCAGATGCAAAAACTGTTTCTGGATTTCAAAAATCACTAGGTGCAATTGCCAGTGAAGAATATAAGTCTGGAGGTTTTGGAAAAGGGATGGAGTTACTTTTCTCCTCAGATCCAAAACTCTATCTTTCGGCGGCAGGATCACTTGAATCAGTAACAAAAAAACAAGCCTTTCAACTTCGCAAATATGCAGTTGCAAAGCAGAGATTAAATGCGACAAGTGCAACAGTAAATGACAAATTAGCATTGGTTAAAAAAGCACAAGCAAAATATGCCGCCCAAAAAGCGGCAGCCGAGGCAAAACTTGAAGCAGCAAAGGCGCTTCTAGCTTCTCTCACAAAAGCAGAGCGGGAACGTTTAGCTAAGTTAATTAATGACCAAGAAAATGCTGATCAAGCATCCTCGCTCGCTGAAGTTGCGAAATTGAATTTGGGTTCTGGACGTGGCGCAATTGCTCTACGCTTTGCGATTAAACAAATTGGCGATCGATATGTATTTGGTGCAGCGGGCCCAACGCTCTGGGACTGTAGCGGCCTTACTATGCGCGCTTTTCAGCAGTCTGGTGTAAGTCTTCCTCACTCTGCGGCAGCACAATCTCGATTTGGGAAATCAATACCTTTCGGAAAATTGCAGCCTGGAGATTTAGTCTTTTTTGGTCGTGGTCACTACATCTCACACGTGGGGATATTTATTGGAAGCGGAAGAATGGTTAATGCACCTCACCCAGGTGCGCGTGTAAAGGTTGAAGGATTTGGATCAAGATTCGGATCGCTCTCATTTTATGGCGCCCGTAGAATCTAAACGTCGGATACTACTAGTAACAAATGATCTTGGCCCCCATTCAGGCGGAATAGAGACATTCTTACTTGGTTTAATTTATAAATTACCGGGCCATGAAATTGTTATTTACACATCAAGTGAAAAGGGATCTGATGATTTTGACGCCGAACTCATCTCTAAAACTGGCGTCATCATAATTCGAGATAGATCAAAAGTTCTTCTTCCAACTCGTCGAGTTACTAAAGAAGTAATTAAAGTAGTAAAAAAATATGGATGCGAGATTGTCTGGTTTGGTGCAGCAGCGCCATTGGCCCTAATGGCAAAGTCACTGAAGCGAAATGGCATAAGTAAAGCAATCGCAATATCGCATGGACATGAAGTTTGGTGGGCAAAGGTCCCTATTTTTAATTTAGCAATGCGAAAAATAGGTAATGGTTGCGATGTTGTGACATACCTGGGCTCATTTACAAAAAATTCAATAAAGAACTCACTAGGTAAGAATCCAAAATTGGTACAGATTGCACCTGGAATTTCTACCGAAATTTTTCACCCTGGCGAAAAACCAGCGGACTTAGTTGAAAAATACGGTTTATCAGGTGCTCCGACAATAATTTGCGTTGGTCGTTTAGTTAGGCGAAAAGGTCAGGATAAATTAATTGAGGCACTTCCTTTGATTAAGCAAGAAATTCCAAATATCAAATTAGTCATCGTTGGTGAAGGTAGAATTCTTAAATCTCTTAAAGTCAGAGTTAGTAAACTTGGATTGAATGAAAACGTTATTTTTGTAGGTCGAGTCTCTTATAAGGATTTACCAAGATATTTCCTGTTAGGTGACATTTTTGCCATGCCTTCCCGTTCAAGGTTTTTTGGTTTAGAGGTGGAAGGACTTGGAATTGTCTATTTGGAGGCAAGTGCAAGTGGTCTGCCCGTTCTGGCCGGCACAAGTGGTGGCGCTCCAGATGCAGTTAAGGAAAATGAAACTGGCCTTATTGCAAATGGAAATGATCCAAAAGAGATTGCAAAAAATTTACTTGAATTGCTAAAAAATCCCTCACTTGCAAAATCTTTTGGCGTAAATGGGCGTAAATGGGCAGAAGAGAATTGGACATGGGATATCTGGGCTAGGAAATTTGAAGAAATTTTAAGAATCTAGCAAATTATTATCTTTTGCTTTTGCAATTGCCAGAACTCGATTAGTTACTTCCAGTTTTTGATAAATTGAATACATATGCGACTTAATTGTTGCTGGCGTTAGATAAAGTCGATCTGCCATCTCTTTTATTGATAAACCCATTGGGAATAATTGTAAAACTTCTAACTCTCTTTTTGTTAATTTGTATTTTAATTTTTCTTCTTTTGATTTATCTAAAATATTTAGCTTAATCCGATTATTTGGATTCGAAATTCTTTGGTTGACGGCCATTAATTTAGATTTAATTGCAATTTGCGAATCTTGATCAAAATTATTTTCTATTTCGATTAATTCAAAAATAATTTCCCGGGCTAATTTCCGTGATGTTGGTGAAGTTCCCCAGGAACCAATTTCCTTATCAAGGATTGCGAAAGTTCTGTGAATTTCCTCTAAAATCATCGGTATAAATCTGCAATTTCTTTAGAAAACTCGGCCTCCACGACGTGACGCTTGATTGAGAGTTTTGCCGTTAATTGGCCACCTGCAATTGTGAAATCTTTAGGTAAGATTCGGAATTTCCTAATAGATTCTGCTCTCGAGACTGCCTTATTTGCAGAATCAACGGCTGTCTGTATTACTGCAATCAAATCCGGATCATCAATGAGTTCTGCCACGGAGGCATGGTCCTTCTTATTAGCAGTTATCCAATTTCCAATCGCATCTTGGTCAATGGTGATAAGCGCAGCAATAAATGGTCGATTATCTCCAACAACGAGACACTGACTTACGAGCGGATGACGCTTGACTCTATCCTCAAGGACTGCGGGCGCAACATTTTTTCCACCTGCAGTAACGATTAATTCTTTCTTTCTTCCAACAATAGTTAGATAGCCATCAGAATCGATTGCACCTAAGTCTCCGCTTCTGAAGAATCCATCTTCGGTAAATACCTCACGATTTGCGCCATCGTTCTGCCAGTAGCCCTTCATAATAATTGGGCCCTTAATTAGCACTTCGCCATCTTCTGCAATTTTTACAATGGTTCCAGGTATTGGGCGCCCAACAGAGCCAACTTTCTGTGCCCAAGTTAAATTTAAGGTTGTCCCTGCTGTGGTTTCGGTTAACCCATAACCTTCAAGAATATTTACACCAACGCCACGGAAGAAATGACCGAGTCGAGTTCCAAGTGGAGCACCGCCACTGATTGCAGCTTCAACGCGACCTCCCATTGCATGTCGAATTTTCTCGTAAATCAACTTATCAAAAACTCTATGTTGATAGCGAAGCGCTGGCGAAATTTTTCCGGAATCCAATCCTTTACTGTAAGCGATTGCTATTTTTGCTGCGTATCTAAATATAAAACCTTTTCCACCCTCATCTGCTTTCGCCTCTGCTCCGTTATAGATTTTTTCAAAAATTCGCGGAACTGCGAGAACAAATGTTGGCCTAAATGTTCCCAAATCTTTTGGGAGCCTTGTTATGTCGCCACAGTGGGCCATGTGTAGTCCTGCAGTTAGCGCCCCCACTTCAATCATTCTGCCGAAAACGTGAGCAAGTGGAAGAAAAAGGAGAGTAGAGCCACCCGGTTTTAAAAAGAGATCACTAGCGCCTTGGACAACATTTCCGCATTCAAAGAGAAAGTTACCGTGTGTTAGGTGAACACCTTTGGGGTTACCTGTAGTTCCAGATGTATAAATTAAAGTTGCCAATGAATCTGGGGTCGCACTATTTCTTCTATTTTCAATTTCACTATCGGAAATTCCCTTACCTCCATCAACCAAGTGATTAATGGCACCTTCAGTAATTGTCCATACCGAATGAATATCTGAAGTAAGTGCTGGTTCAGCGACCTCCTTATTTTGTGGAGTCTCAACTATCAGAGCCCGGGCACCCGAATCTCTGAGAATCCAATTAATCTGCTCTGTACTTGAAGTTTCATAAATTGGGACTGGTACTGCACCTGCGGACCAGATTGCAAAATCTAAAATTGTCCATTCGTATCGAGTTCGCGACATTAAGCCAATTCGATCTCCAATTTGAATGCCAGCAGCAATGAAACCTTTTGCCACCGCACGCACTTCTTCTTCGAAATCTTTAGCGGTTACTGGATGCCAACTCTCACCTATGGGTCTAGAGAGAATCACTCGATTAGGTTCATTTTTCAATCGATCAGTGACGATTCCATTTAGATTTCCACTCGCAGCCTCTGCTACTAAAGGCGGTACTGAAAATTGCTCCATGGAAGTACGTTATCTTGCAACCAATTATTTCTGCTACAGGCTGGAGCAGGTAATCTAGGCATATGTCGTTGAGCATTGGCGTCGATGTAGGAGGAACAAAAGTCCTTGGCGGCGTAGTCGACGAGACCGGCAAAATTATTAAGAGCATCCGAGTTGATACTCCGAAAGAAGGTGGCTCGGCAGTAACCGAAGCGATATCCGGAGTCGTTTCAAAATTATCTGATGAATTCTCGTTAAAAAGAGCAGGAATAGCGGTACCAGGATTCGTATCTTCAGATCGTCAGACAGTTCTTGGAATTCCAAATATAAAAAATTGGCATCAATTTAATCTTCGTAATGATTTATATAAATTACTAAATTTTGAAGTCTTTGTTGAAAATGACGCAAATGCAGCAGCTTGGGCAGAATATCGCTATGGGGCTGCGCAAGGTGAAAGCAACGTAATAATTTTGACTATTGGTACTGGTCTCGGCGGTGGAATGGTAATCAATGGTAAATTATTTAGAGGCGCGAACGGAACTGGATCCGAGTTTGGTCATATGCGCGTTGTGCCAAATGGAATCCCATGCGGTTGCGGAGTTGATGGTTGTTTTGAAAGATATGCGTCCGGTAGTGGGTTGATGCTCCACACCAAGAAATTAATAGATGAAAATCCAAAAGGTGCAAGAAATTTATTGGAAAGAGGCGATGGCACCTTTGCTGGTTTGCTCGGCAAACATATTACAACTGCAGCATTTGAAGGTGACTTACTCGCATTAGAAGCTCTGAAAATAACTGGACATTGGATTGGCGCAGGTATCGCCACACTTGCAGCAATACTTGATCCATCCTTAGTTGTAATTGGAGGTGGAGTAGTTGAAGCCGGCGATTTAGTATTAAATTCGGCAAGAGTAGCAATGGAAGAATTTATGCCCTTTCGCGGCCAACATCCGCATCCAAAAATTGTGGCAGCGCAGTTTCTTAATGATGCTGGTCTCGTTGGAGCGGCAGATCTCGCTAGATGAGGTTGGATTTTCCTCCTTTTTCCTGAATTAGATATAAAATTCACCTCTAATGATTTATCAGGCGTTGAAGTCTTTTTTAATCCCAATTTTGGTCTCTCTTTTCAGACCAAAAGTATCTGGACTTCGCCATGTACCGATAACAGGAAAAGCAATTATTGCTTCCAACCATTTATCTTTTAGTGATTCAATTTTTATGCCGCTCGTCGTTCCGCGAAAAGTAACCTTTCTAGCAAAGAGTGAATATTTCACCTCTCCTGGCCTTAAAGGATTTATCAAAAAGATAACTTTTCAGGCCCTTGGGCAAGTACCAGTCGATCGATCTGGTGGACGTAGAAGTGAAGCGGCTTTATTGACTGGACTCCAACTTCTGTCCGAAGGCGCATGTATCGGCATTTATCCAGAAGGAACTCGCTCTCCAGATGGAAAGTTGTATAAAGGACGAACTGGAATTGCCCGAATGGCTCTTGAATCAAGTGCACCTGTTATTCCGGTTGCGATGTTAAATACGGCAGAGATTCAACCAACTGGGCAGGTTGTTCCGAAGGTTATGCAGGTCGAAATGCGATTTGGTGAACCAATGACTTTTTCTGGAGATGCAACAGATATTCAATTGCTCCGATCAATCACTGATGAAATCATGAAGAAAATTCAAGAGTTATCAGGTCAAGAGTATGTTGATATCTATGCATCTGAAGCAAAATTAGCAATTGCCAAAGCAAGACGTGAAGCCGTTAAGAATGAGTTATCAGAGAAGCGCGCCGAACGGAAAGAAACAAAATCTAGAAAGCGTTCGCCAAAGAAAGATTAAAGTGCGTTAATTATTCCTTCTCTATTTGCAACATAATTACACTGCTCGCAATTTGCCTTTGCAGGTGGAATTTCACCAGTAACTTTTAGAATAAATTCACTTAACCTATCCGCTAGAGCCTGTGGATCACGTTTTGCTGGATACCAATTGCACTTAAGTTCCATACCGAAATTCCCAGAGGAATTCCCTCTAATCTTTACTGGTGACCAGACAAGTAATCCGATATGGGAAATTATCTTAGGTTCACCCTTTGCAGGATTTTCAAGAGCAAATGCATATGACTCCAATTGAGGGGAGTAGAAGCCACTTTTATCATTTTCTCGAGCTTGAAATTTGCAATCGACGATTCCATGAGTTCCATCTGGAAATTCCATCAATAAATCATATTTGCCGCGAATTGCGAAGGGAGTTGGTTCACCATTTACTTCAATTGGCTTTGACACGACCCAACCACCACGATCGATGGCCTTTCCTTCGGGCATGTCCGGATGTAAATCAGAAGAAGATTTATTAATACAACTGATTTCCTGCATCTCTGAAATCTCTCTTACCAAAGGCATAAACATTGGCGCTTTAATCTGATGGTTGTAATAAAGCCATAGACATCGATGGCAACCATCCCAAGAGAAAGTTAAATCACTTGGACTTATGAAAGACCGGGCATTATCTGAAAGCTGAATCATTATGAGCGGATTCTGCCTCAGAGCGGGGACAGGTATGCCTTTAGTGGTGGCGAATCGCCGTCCAAAGTGTGAAAAGTCCCAGAATAATCATCACTACACCACCAGTAACGCGCATGGCCACTAAACGTTTTCTCTCATTTGCCAGCCAATTTCTTATGGTGCCCGCAATGATGCCCCAAGTGCTGTCAGAAAAAAATGCAATAACTGCAAAAATAGTTCCCATGAGTACAAGTTGAGAAGTGACATGTCCTCTATCTCGATCAACAAACTGCGGCAAGATTGCCGCGAAAAATACCCATACTTTTGGATTTAAAACTCCAACTACAAATCCATCTTTTGCAGATTTTGAGAATGATGGTTTTTCACCACTTACATTTTTCATATCTCCGGCATGAACTTCACTGTGGCGAATTGCCGAAATGCCAAGGTAAATCAAATAAAGTCCACCTGAAATTTGTACTGATAAGAAAGCTGTTGTTGAACTTTGCAAAATAGGTCCAAGACCAAATGCAATTAAAAGCGATACTAAAAATGCTCCAATATTGTTACCTAGAACAGATGCAACTGCAGTTGCTCTACCCCAAGAAATAGCTCTTGCTATAACAAATAGAACTGTTGGGCCAGGAGCCAGAATAATTAGGAAAGCAGTGGCGACGTACTCCCAGATTCTCGTAGGAATTAACACTGGCCGATGATATCTACACAAAAAGAAAGGCCCGGACTATGCCGGGCCTTTCTCCTCACGGAGAGATGAGGCTTAGATAACTGAATCCGTTCCAGCTCTACGTAGGTGAGCAAATCCAAGGAGTGCGAGGATTAGGAAGAGAAGTCCTCCGATAAACATCACATATGAAGCTGTCATAGCGATTTTTCCAAGTGTTCCAAATGCATACGCATTTAAGAGCATTCCACGGAGAGTTTCGCCCATGAACAGAGTGGTACGTTGCTGACCAAGTTGTGCCACTTGTGCAGCAAGCGCAGCATCATTTGGATTTGCCTTTAATTGTGCGCTAGCACCAAGGAATTCACCGGATACCTCTTCATATACTTTTCCACCTGCAATTCCTTGCATGTGTACAGCAATATAGTGATTTGCAAAGGCTTCAGCCTGATCACCAGTTGTCATTACTTGACCGGCATATTTACCCATAGCTTTTTGATCATTTTCAGGTAATGCCTTAAATCCAGGATTATCCGTTGTTGGGAATGTGATCTTCTGTGAAACTAATTGTTCCTTGACATTTCTATTTGCAAAATTTCCGCCCCACTGCAACATTGCACCAGCGACGATGAGAATCACTGCAAGTAGCAAACCGATTGTGCTCGCAATCTTGTCAAATGTCTTTCTATTCATTTTCTCCCCGATTCGATAGGTCTAACGAAATCTTTTTTCGTCTGACGTAAGAGTGGCACTAGTTATAAATCTAGGAGGAAAAAAAGCGAGTGGTAGCCCCTCGCAATAAAAAGTGAGTGCTAACCCTTAGATTTAGGTCACGAAATTTAGATTTATTTAAAATAAGTTCTTAGTCAACGTGTCGATTGCAGAAGGCACGACCATCTGGACCAACTTCAAGGTGTTGACATGGAACACCAAGTTTTTCAAATGCTTGATCCCCAAAATGTGTTCTATAGGCAAGAGCTAATAAAACGCGGATATTTGTATCTCCATCTGATTTGATTCCAAATGCTCTAGCCATACGAGAAACTGTATTCTCGATTACTTTTTCTGTGTGAGAAGTCAAACGAGCTATCGCAGCATTAGATCTTCCTTCGCAAAGGTGTTCGGCGACAAGGTGTTCAAAAGGCGTTAAGTCGCGGGTCAAAATTCTTATATCCAATGAACTCTCCGATTCAGTAGATCTGGCATTACTCTACCTAAATTGGCAAGATTTCAACGGAGAAACTTTTACGATCAATCACTGCAATGCTGTGATTTGGAATAAGCACCCATCCATCTTGATTCCAACCAGTTGAAGCTACCAAAATTCCCTTGGCATCTTTTCTGTAATACAGATCGTAATAGTTTGGACTCTCTCCAGCAGGAATCCTGTCATTATTGTGTTCGCAGACAATAATGTATTTATTTGGGGTGAGCATCATTGCATTTATGCTTGAGTATGAGAGATTCGCTTTAATATTTCGAACCGCCGCAAGAGTGCCTTTTAGTAAGTCACTTTTCTTGCTCGCACTTATGATGCTATAAAAATAGCGCTCACTATCCGTATTTCCGCGCATTGCGCTTTTAAGTTCAGGATCAACATAAGGATCTAAAGACGTAGCAGGTTTGATATCTCCATTATGCATAAATGAAATATCGCCGAAGGTAAAAGGATGGCTATTTCCATCATTTACCGCAAGACCTTGAGTTGCCCATCGTAGATGCAGTAGGGCCCCATCACTCTTTAGATTATTTGTAACTTCTGCAAATTTTGCTGAATCTTTAGCACGAGTGGGTTCAACAACTAATTGTGTATGGCTGTGGTTATCGACTGCGGAAATACCCCAACCATCGCCATGTTTCTCTGATAATGCGGAGAAATTTGCAAAATCTGATCCGGCTATTTCAGCAATCGTATGTTCTTCTGATGAAACAAAACCTAGGAGGCGGCACATAACGCAATCCTAGCCTTTATTAAGAATTGGTATCGAAGAAAACATTTTTTGTTTCAGTAAATGCATCGAGTGCATCCGGACCTAACTCTCTGCCTAATCCGGACTGTTTATAGCCACCAAACGGAGTCCAATATCTAACAGATGAATTGGAATTGACTGAAAGATTTCCCGCTTCTACCGCGCGAGATACTCGAACTGCTCGGCCAATATCGCGTGACCAGATTGAACCAGATAATCCAAATTCTGAATCATTTGCAATTCGAATCGCGTCAGCCTCATCCTCGAAAGTAATTACTGAAACGACCGGACCAAAGATTTCTTCCCGATAAGTTCTATCGTTTACATCATTTACCTCAAGAACTGTCGGGGCAAACCAGTATCCAGGCCCAGTTGGTTTATTTCCTCTAAAGGCGACTTTGGCATCATCAGGAACATATTCATTTACGCGCGCTAAATGCGCTGCAGTAATTAGCGGACCCATCTCTGCACTCTCATTTGCTGGATCTTCTACTTTGAAATTCTTTACGGCTCTTTCAAAATATCCCATAAATTTCTCGTAGATAGATTTTTGAACTAGGAGACGGGAGCGGGCACAGCAGTCTTGACCTGCGTTATCAAAAACTGCTCCAGGGGCACCAGCAGCTGCCTTTTCAATATCAGCATCTGAGAAAATTATATTTGCACTCTTGCCACCAAGTTCGAGAGTTAATCTCTTAACTTGGTTGGAACACCCACGCATAATCTCTTTTCCAACTTGGGTCGAACCAGTAAATACAATTTTTCTAACCAACGGATTTGTTACAAATCTTTCGCCAACCACACTTCCTTTACCTGGAATTACATTAAAGACCCCATCAGGAATTCCGGCTTCCAGTGCCAATTCCGCAAGGCGAATAGCGGTAAGAGGAGTTACTTCAGCTGGCTTTAATACCACAGTGTTTCCGGCAGCAAGGGCGGGAGCAAAACCCCATCCTGCAATTGGCATTGGAAAGTTCCAAGGAACAATTACGCCAATAACACCAAGGGGTTCTTTGAAAGTTACATCAATACCATTTGGAACCGGAATCTGTCTTCCAAATAATCTTTCTGGTGCAGCTGAATAATAATTTAGAACATCACGGACATTTCCAGCTTCCCAACGAGCATTACCAATAGTGTGGCCGGAGTTTAAAACCTCTAATTTTGCAAGTTCTTCGTTGTGATCATCAACTATCGAAGCAAATTTACGTAATAACTTAGCTCGATCACCTGGAGTCACATTACGCCAAGATTCAAATGCTCTCGCCGCCTTGGAAATGATCGCATCCGTCTCTTCAATACCGGCAAGAGCAATATCTTTTACTGGCGCAGCAGTAGTTGGATTTATTACTGTAAAAGTACTCATTTTCTCGCTATCTCTTAAATAGAACTTAAGTTACATTCTCTCAAAACTACGGAATCGCTCCCAATCGGTTACGGCGCGACCAAATGCATCTAATTCAGTATCTGCCATATGTGTGTAGTGTTTCTGAACATCTTCACCGAATGTATCGCGAACCCAAGAGCTATTTGCCCAAAGATCCCGCGCTTCTCTTAGTGAAGTTGGTACGCGATCAGTTTCAAGTGCATAAGCATTTCCTTGGAAAATTGGCTCCAGTTCAGCATTCTCTTCAATTCCAGATAGTCCAGCCGCTACCATTCCTGCAACAGCTAGGTACGGATTCACATCACCACCTGGAACTCGATTCTCCACGCGAAGTGATTGACCTTGACCAACAAGGCGTAATGCGCAGGTTCTATTGTCACGTCCCCACTTAATTGCAGTTGGTGCAAAAGTTCCTGCCTGATAACGCTTATAAGAATTTATATTTGGCGCAAATAGAAGAGTTAATTCGCGCATATGTTTCTGAATACCTGCAATGTAAGCACGGCCCGCTTTAGATAATCCATCTCCCGCTTCACCCGCAAGAATCGGATTTCCTTTCTTATCTCTAAAGGAGAGGTGAATATGGCAAGAATTTCCCTCCCGCTCATTGAACTTAGCCATAAATGTTAAAGATTGGCCCATCTGCGATGCTATTTCTTTAGCGCCCATCTTATAAACAGAGTGGTTATCGCATGTTCGTAA